>JBDTWP010000074.1:0-20365 GCA_040006615.1 Ferruginibacter sp. | reverse complement strand
AAAGCGAAATAAGCACAAAAACCGGCTCCCGGACTAAAATTCAATTACCGGATGGCTCTTCAGTATGGTTGAATGGAGGCAGTAAGCTGGTATACGACAACCGGCACTTTGGCGAAACCTACAGGGAAGTAACCTTGACCGGGGAAGGCTATTTTGAAGTAATAAAGAATAAAGACAAGCCTTTTATAATACACGCTAGCAGGATTAATATAAAAGTGACCGGTACAACGCTTAATGTAAAAGCTTATCCCGGCGAAAAGAACATGGAAACGAGTTTGATAAGAGGCAGCATTGAAGTTACAATGGAAGACAGGAAGGAAAAAATAATGATGAAGCCAAATGATAAATTGGTAATCAATAATGAAGATATAAAGATTGATAATGGAAATACAGTCTCCGAAAAAACCGGGTCAGCTGTTGCGGTTTCAAAATTTATGCCGATGGGCCATTTAACGCTGGCAAACGATGAAAATACAATTCTGGAAACAGCCTGGGTCGAAAATAAACTGGTATTTGATAAAGAGACATTTGAAGATGTTGCTTTAAAGATGGAAAGGTGGTATGGAGTAAGTATACGTTTTGCTGATGATAAATTAAAATTACAAAGACTTACGGGCAGTTTTGAAAAAGAAACCGTTACGGAAGCACTGGCGGCATTACAGATATCTACCCCTTTTTTTAAATACAAAATAAACAACCAGCGTATAAACATTTTTAAATAATTTCCGGCCATGCAACTAACAAGTATAAACGATTCTTCCTGAACTTCTGTATAAAAAACGGGAAATGTTGGCGCATTTCCCGGATAAAAAAGATTAACAAAAATTAGAAACCGGAACGCTTGTCGAAGGCCCGGATACCCGCTATTTATTAAACTTAACTTAAATATATGAAAAAAATTGAACGGCTGCTTATTTTAAGAAAAAGAAGCATTTTCAAAATGTTACTGCTTATGAAAATCACAATTGCTTTCATATTGCTTGCCAGTCTGCAATTATCTGCTAAAACCTATTCACAGGACAGGATAACGATCAATCTTCAATCTGCTGAACTTAAAACAGCTTTGAAACAGATAGAGAAGAAAAGCATCTTTCGCTTTTTATACAACGATGAAGTAGTTTCATCCAATCAAAAAGTAAGTATCAATGCGGTAAACACTCCTGTTATGGAAGTGTTGGACAACATCTTTAATACCACCTCTTTAACGTATCGTATATTGGAAAATAACCTGGTAGTGATCACGCAAAAGGATTTGTTATCACAGGATGTAAAAGTTGGTGGCAAGGTAACCAGTTCCACAGGTGAACCTGTGGCGGGTGTGTCCGTAAAGATCAAAGGATCAGCCGTTGGAACTTCTACCGATGGGGCAGGTTTATATTCTTTATCGGTTCCGGAAACTGCGACCCTGGTATTCTCTTCAGTGGGGTATATTACTGCTGAAATACCGGTAAATGGCCGCACCGAAGTGAATATTGTACTTCAAACATCTACTGTGGGCCTCAACGAAGTAGTGGTGATCGGTTATGGCACCGCCAATAAAAGAGATCTGACAGGCTCCATCGTAAAAGTTAGTGGCAAAGAGATTGCAGATAAACCAAATACAAACCCCGTATCTAGTTTACAGGGTAAAGTTGCCGGGTTAAGTGTTGTAAATGATGGCAGGCCCGGTCAGGCTCCTGATATCAGGATCAGGGGTACAGTTAGTATTGGGTCTACACATCCGCTCTATGTTGTAAATGGTATTTTTAATGACAATATCGACTTTCTGAATCCTAATGATATTGAATCAATAGAAATTTTAAAAGACCCTTCTTCTTTAGCCATTTTTGGGGTTAAAGGCGCTTCGGGTGTAATAGCGATTACCACCAAGAGTGCCAGGACAGGCCAGCTCGTTGTAAATCTAAATACTACATTTGGCTCAAAAAAATTAGTAGATAAAATTCAACTGGCAAGCGGGGCTGATTTCAGATCAATTTTGGCAATGGAAGCACAGAATGGATTAAACGACCCTGACCCAAGTATTGGTCAGAAAAATACTGATTTTATTAATAATGAATTGCCGAAATGGACCGGGAATACTGATTGGGTAGACGCTCTTACCCGGGTAGCTAGTTTCAATACAACCAATATCAGCATTGCAAGCGCAACAGACAAAAACAAATTCTATATGAGTGCGGGGTTTACAAACGATGAGGGTTTGGTAAAGCACGTAAAATACGAGAGAATAAATTTTAACGTAAATGAGGAAGTTAAGATAAGTAATAAGATGAAATTTGGATTTAACCTTGTTGTGTCCAGGGAGAAAGTGCCTTATTCAAGCGATCAGTTAGATAATGCAAGGAGGGCGCTTCCTATTATTAATTCTGACACTAGATCGGTTTTTGCTAAAAATCCTTATGGCAACGATTCGGCAAATTATGATATGTACCAGGGTGTTCCTGTGATCCAAAACACAGAGCATAACCCATTAATGGTAGTGGAAAACGAATGGGATAAGCAAAGGGACATAAGACTGCGCTTTGTGCCTAGCCTTTTTGGAGAATATACTATAATGAAAGATCTGAGCTTCAAGGCGTCAATATATGCTGATATTTCGAATGAAGACAAAAGAGAATATACGCCTCTTTATTATTCGTATAATCCGGGAACTACGGCTGGTAGTGAACAAGCTTCCCTCTATCACAAAACAACCAGGTTGGATCAGAATGGCTATAATACAAGGTCATTTCAGGGCGACTATATTTTTAATTATAAGAAAAATAAGGGAGATCATTCCTTTAATGCAACGGCTGGTTTTACTCATTATTACTGGGGCTTTTTTCAAACGACGGCTGCAACGATCCAGCAGGCCGGAGATATCCCGATACCAAACAATGAAAGGCTTTGGTATATAAGCTCTGGCTTTGGCACTCCGTCGAATCCTACCTCTGCGCAACATGAGTATGCTACTGTATCTGGCTTGGCAAGGGTTTTATATAATTATAAGTCTAAATATTTTTTGAATGCGTCTTTCAGGAGAGATGGTGCAAGTGGGATTAATAGTGTATACAGCAAAAAATTCCAGAATTTTTGGGCAGTTGGCGCTGCATGGGAACTTACCAAGGAAGGATTTATGGATAATCAAAAAGCATTTGACTTCCTGAAATTAAAAGGTTCAATAGGAGTTCTGGGCAATTTCAACACTTTAGGAAATGATTATCCTGCTTATCCGGGTTTAGGTTACTCCAATGCCCAGTTTGGCGGAAGCACAGTAACTGTTGCCAATCCAAATTATCTGGTGGATGCAAATCTCAGGTGGGAACAGGTAAGCGGGAAAGAAATTGGTATAGAATTCGGGGTTTTGAAAAACAAGTTGCGTGGGGAGATCAATTATTATGATAAAAGAACCAAAAATTTATTGGCTTTCCTAAAACCATCCGGGGTATCACCAACTTTAACTAACTCTGGAGAAATTTCTAATAAGGGTTTCGAATATTCTGCCACCTGGAATCAGAAATTAACGCAGGATTTATCTTTAACTGTATCTGGTAACTTGACCACCTATTCAAATAAAGTAGAAGCACTGACATATCCTACAAATCTTGATCCGCAAGTCCCGAACCAGGCGAAGCAGGGATATCCTATCGGATCCTTCTTTGGATATGTGGTGGATGGGTTATACCAAAGCTATAATGATATTTTGAAATCACCTGTTTATAAAGGAAGCGGAACATCACCTGCTCCTGGCGATTTTAAGTACAGAGATTTGAATGGCGATAACTTTGTTGACGATAAAGATCAAACCATGATAGGTAATCCAACTCCTGACTATTCTTATGGTGGTAGTTTATCGCTCAGTTTTAAAGGGATTGACCTGGGAATAGATATTGGCGGTGTTTATGGGAATGAGATATACCGGTATTGGGGCACTTCTGAACAAAAGAATTCTGTGTATAACTATCCAAAGTATTATACAGAAGGATGGCATGGGGAAGGTACATCCAACTGGGTGCCGATCGTGGATGCCCAGCATACTGTTAACCGTGTACCTTCTACTTATGCGATAGAAGACGGTAGTTATTTCCGTATCAGGAATCTCCAATTGGGCTATAATATTCCTAAAACATCATTGACAAAAATTCACATTCAAAATTTCAGGCTTTTTGTAAATGTTCAAAATTTAAAGACCTGGAAACGCAATTTAGGGTACTCACCTGAATATGGTGGCGATGCTTTTTCATTTGGGATAGATAGAGGCAACGCTACTGGTGCTTTACCTCGTATTATTACAGCGGGTATTAATGTTACTTTTTAATTTTTAACTTAAACGACAATGACTAAAATAAAGAAGCTTGTATTGGGATTAGCTATGCTAATGTCAATCGGTATGCTAAATTTTGGCTGCAAAAAGTTTTTAGACAGGCAGCCACTAACATCCACTTTAGATGACCTGAACCAGGGCGGACTTGAAACCCAGGCGCTGGGTCTATACGGTTCTATCAGGAATTCAGGTTCTGATCCTTGGATTGGAGATGGGTTCCAGAGTATTCCCTGGCTTGGTATGAATGGATTCAGGTCGGATGACCAGGAAATTGTTTCTGATCCCGGTGCAGCTGGCTGGCATTCTACCTACGACCTGTTTCAGTATGCCAAAGATGATTGGGGTAGCCAGCAGGTTTGGGATAAGCATTACCTGTTAATTGGTCAGGCCAATACTATTATACAAACTGCCGATTCACTAAAATTGACCGATCCGGGATCAATAATTAATATTGCAGAGGCAAAATGGTTCAGGGCCTTGTCCTACTGGGACCTGGTTAGAGATTATGGACAAATACCTAAAATTGATTTCAGGATATATAAATCAACGGATGCAAATGTTGTTAAATCTCCCGAATCAGATATTTTTGCCCTGATCGATGCTGATCTTACTTATGCTTCTGCTAGCTTGCCCCCCACATGGCCGGTAAAATTCAATGGCAGGCTGACATCCGGTGCAGCAAGGACCCTCCTGGCAAAGTCAAAATTGTGGCAAAAACAATGGGGCGAAGCATTGGCACTATGCAACCAGGTAATAAATTCTGGTATATATGATTTATTTACACCCTACGCAACCCTTTGGAAACCCGAAAATGAGCTTAATAAGGAAGCTATTTTCGAGATACAGGCATCCTATAAACCTGGCGATGGTAGCTTGTATTGGAGTTGGTTTGGCACAGCCCAGGGTGTACGTGGTTCAGATGCCGATGGCTGGAACCTGGGCTGGGGATGGAATACACCTTCCGCCAAATTAGTCAATGCATACGAAGCAGGGGATCCGAGAAAGGCAGCTACCATTTTATTTTCCGGTCAGTCAGACGATCCTCAAAATGGAGGTTACGGCCGTACATTGCCCCCTTATACCAATGCATTGTATTGGAACAAGAAAACTTACGTTAGTGTGGCGCAGCAACAAGCTGCTGGTGATCCAAACGGGGCATCTTTTCTGGATTGTATATTGTTGCGGTACGCCGACGTTTTATTGATGGCTGCTGAAGCTGCCAATGAATCCGGCGATGGGACTACTGCTGCTGCAATGCTGGAAAAAATAAGGGCGAGGGCAAGAAATGGTAATTCAGCATTACTGCCTGTTATTCCATTTACAAACCAGGCACAAATGCGTGATGCTATTAAGCATGAAAGAAGGGTTGAATTTGGAATGGAATTTGAAAGATTTTTTGACCTGGTTCGATGGGGAGATGCTACTACTGTTTTAGGATCTCTTGGTTACCAGCCCAAAAATAAATATTTCCCCTTGCCTACGGCGGCAATTGCTGGAAATCCTAATTTAGTTCAAAATCCGGATTATCCGTAATGGTTTCATAAACAATGGCTTTGGCATATATAATTTAAGCCAATGGCAATTCAAATTATTGTTCACTGAAAATATTTAATCAATGAAATTACTTAATAAAGTTTCAAAATTTGCCGGTTTAGGCTTGATCTCAGGTTTGGTTTTTGTTAGCTGTCAAAAAATGGATCACCCGGCAGCAGGAGATTATCCTAAGGATACCAATCCTCCCGGTGGCGCGTTAAAATTTTTTGCCGCCTTTGACGGGAGCACAGCCGACCCGCTTAGGAACGGTGTTGATAGTATCAGGGCTAATTTTCCGGCCTCCAATACCGCTGATTTTGATGATGGGATATCTGGAAAAAGTTATAAGGGCAGTGAGGACGCTTTTGCCCAGTATGGTGGTGCAAATGATTTTGCTGCGTCTAAAAGTTTTACCATTGCCTTTTGGATAAAGAAAACTCCCCAGGCTGCCGGAAAGGGTACTAATTTCGCTTTTGGATTAAATTCCGGCGGGTATAGCTGGACCAATTTAAAATTGTTCCTTGAATTTGAAGACGCCGGCAATCCAAGTACAGTGGATTCAGCGGCCGCAAAATTATATATATTGGATCAGTGGTTTGAATATGTTGGCACCAAAAGAATGAAAAATGTATTAAATGGTCAGTGGCACCACCTCGCATTTACTTATGATGAAGCAACCTCTACGCTTAAAACTTATATTGACGGGGTCCCTCCTACGAATTTGCCCGCTGGTTTTGGAAATGTAACCAACGGTGGCGCCCCAAGAGGAAAGCTTGATTTTATTTCCGGTAATTCAATTTCCGGGTTTACAATTGGTGGCCCGGGAACTACAGCACATAATGCAAATACCTGGATGAATAACTTTGATGGCTCATTGGATCAATTCAGGTTGTATTCAACTGTTTTGTCTGATGCAGATATATCAGCTTTATTTACTAATAAGCAGTAGTTAACCCCGGTCTTTTTAAAATATTAAATTAAGGGTTGCAATAATTTAATTGCAACCCTTTTTAAATAATATACGGCAATATCACCCATTAGGAAATCAAACACAATATTATTATTTCTTATTTTGACTGATTATAGGGGTTTATGCAGTAAGTATTCTACACAGGATAAAGTTCTCCGGGAAATAAGATTTCTTAAAGGAATTTAGTACTCAGATCAGTAACAACAACCTTTCATGAAAGGAATTGCAAAATACCGGCGTTGTACAATATCAATTTCCTTCATTGTGCTATGTGTAACCCTTTTAACTGAATGTATTAATGATGAAGAACAAGACAAAGTAGTTATTAAAAACGCGGAGTGGGAACAATTTGCGGGTTCTGCAGAATGTGCAGGCTGTCATAAAAGTATTTATGAGAACCATGTTAAGACCGCACATTTCCATACATCAGAAATTGTTTCCGAAAAAAATATATTGGGAAGCTTTGATTCTGGTAAAAATACATTTATTTATAGCACCGGCGGAATGGTAAAGATGGAGAAAAGAGCCGGGCACTTTTACCAGGTTGCCTATACACGTGGTGTCGAAAGGATAAGCCAGCGTTTTGATATTATTACCGGGTCAGGTACAAAAGGGCAGTCTTATTTAACCTGGTCTGGTACCAACCTCTTTCAACTGCCTGTTACTTATTTAACCAGTGTAAATCAATGGTGTAATAGCCCCGGGAATCCCAACAAGATTGCTTTGAACAGGGTTATTACATCCCGTTGCCTGGAGTGCCATACAACATTTGTAGAAACGATCTCAGCGCAGTATAAAGAACCGGAAGATTTTGATAGAAGCCATATGATTTTAGGCGTAGATTGCGAAAAATGCCACGGTCCTTCAGCCAGGCATGTAGAATTTCAAACACACAATCCTAAAGAAACAAAAGGAGCATTTATAATTAACCCTGCCAGGTTTAACCGTCAGCAAAGTTTGGATATATGTGCTTTATGTCATGGTGGGAGATTGCAAAAAATTAAACCTTCTTTTGAATTTAAAGCCGGTGAAAAACTGGCTGATTATTTTCTGATTGATACTGCTCCAAAAGATGCAGGCACGATTGATGTACATGGGAATCAATTTGGATTGCTTGCAGCTAGTAAATGTTTTCTTAAAAGCAATACCCTGACTTGTAATACATGCCACAACCCTCATGAAAATGAAAAGGGAAAAGTAGGTTTATTTTCCCAGCGTTGTTTAAACTGCCACAATGATAAACAGACAGATGCGGTTTTATGTAAAATGACCGGCACTTTAGGTTCCGAAATTAACAAAAATTGTATAGATTGTCACATGCCCGAGCAGCCATCAAAAGCTATTGCTGTACTTTTGCAGGGTGATAGTATACCTACCTCAGCTTTAATGCATACTCACCTGATTAAAAACTATCCTGATGAAACAAAAAAAGTTATAGCATTTATTAAAAAAAAATCAACAGGTTAAATTGCACCTGTGAAAGATGAAAAAACTGTTATCACCAAATTCAACGAATAATTAAGTATGTGCGCAAAAAAATATGTTGTTGTTTACATCATTATTTCTTCGCTGATTGCAACGTCGTGCCATAGAGTTAATACGATGTTTACCAGTTTATCATCGTCAGAAACACATATCAGCTTTTCAAACAACCTGGAAAAGAGGACCGCTTTCAGTATTCTATATTACCTCTATTATTACAATGGAGGCGGGGTTTCAATAGGGGATATTAACAATGATGGTCAGCCGGATATTTATTTTACGGCTAACAGTAAGGGTGGAAACAAATTATATTTGAACAAAGGCAGTTTTGAGTTTGAAGATATTACCGAAAAGGCTGGTGTGGCCGGTAGTTCCGATTGGTGTACAGGTACCACGATGGCTGATGTGAATGGCGATGGGTTATTGGATATTTATGTATCTGCTGTGAACATAAAAGGTAAGCTACAAGGGCATAATGAATTATTTATTAATAATGGTTCTTCTCCCCCTGGAGAGAAAAGTGGAGAGGTTTCCTTTACTGAAAGCGCTGCAAAATATGGATTGGATTTTTCGGGTTTTACTACACAAACAGCCTTTTTTGATTTTGACCATGACGGTGACCTGGATTGTTATATTTTAAATCAATCACATCAGCCCAATCAAAATATTGTAGATACTGGCAATAGAAAAAGATTTGATCCGGCTGCCGGTGACCGGCTTTATCGCAACGATGGCCTGCAGGCTGCCAGTGGGTTACCTCATTTTACCGATATATCAGCGCAGGCAGGGATTTATCAAAGTAGTTTGGGCTATGGTCTGGGAATATCGGTAGCCGATATCAACAACGATGGCTGGGATGATATTTATATAGGCAACGATTTTCATGAAAATGATTACTATTACGTAAATCAAAAAAACGGTACGTTTAAAGAATCGGGTGCCAAACATTTTGGTCACTACAGCCGCTTTAGCATGGGCAACGATATAGCGGATTATAACAACGACGGACAGGCGGATATCGTTACGGTAGATATGCTACCCCCCACGGAAAAGCTTGTAAAAACATATGGCAGTGACGAAAATTACGATACCTATAAGTTTAAAATTTTGCGAAACGGGTTTCAAAACCAGGTTTCCCGGAATTGTTTGCAACAAAACAATCGCAACGGGATCAGTTTTTCAGAAATCGCCTTGCAAAGCGGGATATCTGCCACGGACTGGAGCTGGGGACCCTTATTCGCTGATTTTGATAATGATGGCAAAAAAGATTTATTTATATCAAGTGGCATAGTTAAACGCCCGGTTGACCTGGATTATATAAGATTCGTGTCTGACCTGGCAGCGAAAATAAACAGGAATGAGTCTGCCAGGTATGACGATGAAACAATTGCAAAAATGCCTGATGGAGCATCCCATCCTTTCCTGTTCAAGGGTGATGGAAAAATGTCATTCAAAGATATAAGCGGGGATTGGGGTACGGGCGGGATGAGTGGCTATTATAACGGTGCCGCTTATGCCGACTTGAATAATGATGGCAATCTTGATCTTGTTATTAATTGCCTGAATGCTAAAGCAGTGGTACTCAAAAATAATGCACCTAAGAAAGATTACCTCTCCATTGCTTTTAAGGGTGATAACTTGAATAGTTTTGGTATTGGCGCTAAGGCTTATTTGTTTTCAAAAGACAAAACGAATAGCAGTCAAATGCAATATCAGCAACTGATGCTTACAAGAGGTTTTGAATCCTCTTCTGACACCCGCTTGCATTTTGGACTGGATACGGTGGCCGCAATTGACAGCATCCTGATAGTTTGGCCCGATCAAAAATACCAGGTTTTAAGAAATGCAGTTGCTAATAAACAAATTATTTTTTTGCAAAAAGACGCTGGCGGTGTTTTTAATCCGCAATTATTTTTTCCTCCCCAAAAAGAAAGCTTTGAAGACATTTCTGATCAAATTAAATGTGATTGGCGACATAAGGAAAATGATTTTATTGATTTTAACCTGCAATATCTCATTCCGCATGAAGAAAGTACAAGGGGCCCGAAAATTGCTGTAGGTGATGTAAATGGCGATAGGTTAGATGACTTTTATACCTGTGGTGCGAAGTTTCAACCCGGTGCATTAATGTTACAACAGCCAAATGGATCTTTTAAAAGCATTGATTCGGCCTTATTTTCTAAAGATGCTGTTTGCGAAGATGTAGACGCCGTATTCTTTGATGCTAACGGGGATGGCTATTCGGATTTATACGTGGTAAGTGGTGGTAATGAGCCACCGGTATCGGCTCTGGCAAGAGAAGACAGGCTTTATTTAAATGATGGTAAGGGGCATTTTATGAAAGCCAATAATTTTCTTTCGCAAAAATATGAAAACAAATCCTGTGTTGCCGTGGCAGACGTGGATCATGACGGTGACATAGATATTTTTGTTGGTAATCTTTCCGGCATCTCCACCTATGGAGGGCCATCTACATCTTATCTGTTTTTAAATGATGGGAAAGCGCATTTCACTTTATCAGATCAGGGCACTTTGCTATTTACAGATATGGGTATGGTTACATCGGCCGGTTTTGCCGACGTAAATAAAGATGGTTGGCAGGACTTGATAGTGTGCGGCGAATTTATGCCAGTGAAAATTTTTATAAATAACAATGGAAAATTTGTAACCAAAGATATTGCCAATTCTACCGGGCTTTGGCAAACAATTTATATAAACGACATAAACGGAGATGGTTACCCGGATATTTTGGCAGGTAATTGGGGACACAATACAAAACTATGGGCCGGCAAAAACGGCCCGGTTAAAATGTATGTAAAAGATTTTGACCGCAACGGCACAACCGAGCAAATACTATGTTACACAATAGATGGAAATGAATACACTTTCCTGGCAAAGGATGAGTTGGAACGGGCCTTACCGGTGTTAAAGAAAGCATACCTTACTTACGGTGATGTGGCCGGCAAAACAGTACAGTATATGTTTTACGATTTGTTTAAGGATTATAAAGAGTTCAAAGCAGAAACCCTAAGTTCCTCCTGTTTTATGAATGACGGACTGGGAAATTTTACCAGAACCGATTTACCCCCGGATTTGCAGTTGGCGCCGGTTTTTTCCTTTGCTCCTGCTTCCTATAATAATTCGACAGGATGGCTTGCATCCGGCAATTTTTATGGTGTCATGCCTTACGAAGGGCGCTATGATGCATTGTCACCCACATTTTTTTCTTACAATAAAAATGTAAAAGCATTTAACCTCCAACAAAAACTTCCGGAAGTTTCGGGTGAGGTTAGAGATTCAAAATGGATCAATGCCGCCGGCGGACAAAAAATACTGGTAATAACCAGGAACAATGAACCTTTACTTTTTTTTAAGCCGGTAAACAAATAACTATGTTGAAAAACTGTCTCAGAATTACATGCTTGATTTGCTGGTGCATATCCTGCAAAAAAGGAGCCGACGTTAAAATAGTACCACCGGTAATTGTAACGCCCAATCCGGTTACGCTGAAAAATATTTTCATTAATACAGTTTCCTTTGATAACGTCATATACGGGCTCAACAGGATGCCTGTTATTAAGATGCAATTTTCTGAACCGTTGCAGCAAAGTTCTGTGGCTGCTTCAGTCTCTTTGACCGATATAAATGGTGGGGCAGCAGCTGTTGCGGCAAGTTTTCAAAACAGTGATTCCACCTTGCTGATCCAGCCATCAGTTCCATTGCAATACCTGGCCAGGTACAATTTTAAAGTTACTACCGCTTTAAAATCAACCGCTGGTGGAAGCTTGGGTAGTATCCTGTCCCAAAGTTTTATTACCCAAATTGATTCATCCCGGAAGTTCCCGCTTCTTACGGAAAATGAACTGCTGGATAAGATTCAGCAACAAACATTTAAGTACTTTTGGGATTTTGGCCATCCTGTAAGCGGGCTGGCAAGGGAACGCAATACCTCAGGCGATTTGGTAACCTCAGGCGGATCAGGTTTTGGCATAATGGCGATCGTTGCAGGCATCAGCAGGAATTTTAAAACAAGGGCTGAAGGGCTGGCACGTATGCAACTCATAGTTGGCTTTCTGAAAAATACTGCCCAAAAAATTCATGGCGCATTTCCTCATTGGTTGAATGGTGCTACCGGCACGGTGGTTCCCTTCAGTGCCACAGACAATGGAGCCGACCTGGTGGAAACATCTTACTTAATGCAGGGACTGCTCTCCGCAAGACAATATTTTGATGGAACCGGCGCGGCAGAAACCGCATTGCGTGCTGACATTAATGGCTTATGGAATGCTGTGGAATGGGATTGGTTCAGGCAGGGTACACAGGATGTATTGTACTGGCACTTCAGTGAGAATTATTTTTGGGATATGAATGTGAAAATACAGGGTTGGAACGAATGCCTTGTTACCTATGTATTGGCGGCATCTTCCAATACACACGCTATACCGTCTTCTGTCTATTCCAACGGCTGGGCTGGTAATCCGGGCTTTGTTAACGGTAACTCCTATTACGGGTACCAGTTGCCTTTGGGACCCGCACAGGGTGGCCCCTTGTTTTTTTCTCACTATTCCTTTTTGGGAATTAATCCCAATGGCTTGTCGGATGCGTATGCCAATTATGCCGTTCAAACAAAAAATCACACACTGATCAACAATAAGTATTGCATTACCAATCCGCAAAATAATTTCGGCTATAGCGATTCCTGCTGGGGTTTGACTGCCAGCGATATTTCCGGCGGATATACGGCGAGTTCACCCTCCAACGATGTAAGTGTAATCGCACCAACAGCCGCCATCTCGTCCTTGCCCTATACACCCACAGAATCCATGAAGGCACTAAAGTTCTTTTATTATGTATTAGGCGATAGGCTTTGGGGTGACTATGGATTTTATGATGCCTTTAGTTTAAAAAATCTATGGTTTGCCAATTCAACCCTCGCAATAGACCAGGGCCCGATCATTGTAATGATCGAAAATTACAGGACAGGTTTGTTGTGGAATTTATTTACAAGTTGCCCGGAAGTAAAATCGGGTATGGTCAGTCTTGGGTTTACGGCTCCTTATTTGCCTTAGGCAAAATTAGGTTAAATCCAACAAAAGAATGTAAGCTAGTGTAATGTTAAGTAAAAAATGACTCAATGTTGGCAAGCCCCTGTATTTATTCGTGTAATTCGTGCCTTATAATTCGTGTTATAAATAAAATAGTACGCCAATTTACATTTAACACAGCACTAGTTTAACAATCAAAAAAGAATTTATGCGATTTAAAAATATTCATTTTTTATTATTAGCCGGCCTGGTTATGGTCCAGATAAATTGTTCTAAAGGTGGTGAACCAGTTCCCCCGGTGGTAATTCCTCCGATCATTTTAACGAATGACGTTGATTGCTGGCTGACAAAAGCTGACCTTTCGGTATTGTTACAAAAACAAAACTCGGTTATTTCATTCACTACCACAGCTAATTCCAATCCCGATATTGAGGTGGATTCTACCCAGCATTTTCAAAGCATAGATGGATTTGGTTATACATTGACGGGCGGAAGTGCTTATGTAATCAATCAAATGGCTGCAGCGGACAAGGCAAACCTTTTGCAGGAATTATTCGGTACAGGGGCCAATTCCATAGCAGTTAGTTATTTACGTATCAGCATCGGTGCATCCGATTTGAATGCAACCGCTTTCACATACGATGACATTCCCGCAGGCCAAACAGATATTAACCTCGCCAACTTTAGCCTTGACCCGGACAGGACAGACCTGGTACCGTTGTTGAAAGCAATCATCGCCATCAATCCGGGAATTAAGATACTGGCCACACCCTGGTCACCTCCCGTATGGATGAAGGATAACAATAGTTTTGTAGGGGGAAGTTTAAACCCGGTTTATTATGCTGTATTTGCCCAATACTTTGTAAAGTACATTCAGCAAATGCAGGCGGAAGGTATTACGATTGACGCTATTACGCCACAAAATGAACCACTCAATCCTAACAATGAGCCCAGTCTTTTAATGCTCGCGACTCAGCAGGCTGATTTTATAAAAAATAACCTGGGCCCTGCATTCCAGGCAGCAGGCATCAACACTAAAATAATCATATACGACCATAATTGTGATCACGTTGATTATCCTTTATCAATATTGAATGATGCGCAGGCAAAACCTTTTGTAGATGGCGCTGCATTTCATTTATATGCGGGCGATATTAATGCTTTGTCAGCCGTACATAATACCCACCCGGATAAAAAAATATATTTCACAGAACAGTTTACGGCGTCAACCGGCAATTTTGCGGGCGACCTTAAATGGCATTTAAAAAATGTGATCATCGGCTCCATGCGAAACTGGAGTAGCACTGCATTGGAATGGAATCTTGCCAATGACCCCTCCTATGGACCACATACACCCGGCGGATGTAACACCTGTAAAGGCGCATTGACTATTGGTACCGGAGTTACGCGCAATGTGGCTTACTACATCATTGCTCATGCCTCTAAATTTGTTCCACCAGGATCAGTAAGAATTGCAAGTAATATCCAGGGCAACTTACAAAGCGTGGCATTCCAGACCCCGGGCGGGAAAAAGGTATTGATCGTAGAAAATGATGGCACTGTAACAGCAACATTCAATATAAAATTAAAAGGTAAATTGGCAGCTACCCAATTGGCTGCTGGTTCTGTAGCTACCTATACCTGGTAATTTAAACGAAAAGAAATCAGAGCTAACAATTGAGATTATTTCAAAAGATAATTTAAAAAATGATTAAGCAAAAATTATATAAACTGGTTCTTATTGGGATATTGTTTTTTGGTAATATACTCATCGCACAAAAGACTGGAGAACAAAACCCTTTAACTGTACCGGTAAGGAAAACTAATCTTTCTGATTCAGCATTACTGGATGAAGTGCAAAAACAAACTTGTAAGTATTTCTGGGACTTTGCACATCCCGTAAGCGGTATGGCCAGGGAGCGAAGTAATATTGCATACAACTATGGTAATGAAGTGGTAACTACCGGCGGTACCGGCTTTGGTGTAATGAGCATTATTGTTGCAACGGAAAGAAAATGGATAACAAGGGATACTGCTGCCAGGTTGCTTCTGAAAATGGTCAGTTTTTTATTGAAGTCTGATTCTTATCATGGCGTATTTCCGCATTGGCTGAATGGTGCCACGGGTAAAACGATCCCATTTAGCCGTAAGGATGACGGCGCCGACCTGGTGGAGACTTCGTATTTGTTCCAGGGATTATTGTGCGCACGCCAGTATTTCAACGGAGACAATGGCGTTGAAAGGGATCTGCGCAACCGCATCGGCTGGATGTGGAATGATATAGAATGGGATTGGTTTACCAGAGGTGGGCAGGAAGTGTTGTACTGGCACTGGAGCCCCAATAACGGCTGGGCAATGAATTTTCCGGTACGTGGTTTTAATGAATGCCTGATCATGTACGTCCTGGCTGCTTCAGGGGAACGGTACCCCGTAAGCAGCAATGTTTACCACCGCGGCTGGGCACAAAGTAATTTCTTTAAAAACGGGAAGCAGTTTTACGGCTTTACACTTCCGCTGGGCTTTGATTATGGTGGTCCCCTCTTCTTCTCCCAGTATTCATTTCTCGGCTTAAATCCTGTTGGGTTAAAAGACCAGTATGCTGATTATTGGGAGCAAAATAAAAATCATACATTGATCAACAGGGCATATTGCATTGATAATCCTAAAGAATTTAAAGGGTATGGCGAAAATTGCTGGGGGCTCACAGCCAGTGATACCTACAACGGGTATGCAGCTCATTCACCTACGGAAGATCTTGGAACAATTTCACCCACCGCCGCTCTTTCCGCTTTTCCTTACACACCGGAATATTCGATGAAAGCCCTGAAACATTTTTACTATGACCTGGGAGATAAAATATGGAGTGAATATGGCTTCGTGGATGCCTTTAATGAAACAAAAAACTGGTATGCAAAATCTCACCTGGCCATAGACCAGGGGCCCATCATTGTGATGATAGAAAATTACAGAAGCGGGTTGTTGTGGAAATTGTTTATGAGCTGCCCCGAAGTGCAAAAGGGATTAATAAAGCTGGATTTTGAAACAACAGCAAATAAACGGAATGCATTAAAAAGTAATTAACTATTTCTTTTTATTGGGTGGCGCTGGTTTTTGCACAGGTTCATTTAAGCGGGTTATGCTATGAATGCTTGAAGACTGGCCGCCTGGTATTTAACAATTCAATTTAACGATAGCCGGTAATAAGAATGTAGAACGGTTGTAGTTTTTAGAACCAGGATAACTATGCTTATAAAGTGTATAAAATATTATTGCCTGATATCAATTTCACTTTTTTTTAATGTGAGCGCTGCTGCTCAATTGGGAGGTCTGGGTGGACCTCTGTTGAATGTATCTTTTGGCCAGGCTGCCACGGGTGATGCGTCTGTCCCCGGACAAGCTTTGCCCCTTGGTTATACTGATTTTTCTTATACCACTGATATCTGCCCTCCGACAGGATCCTATACCGTAGTAAGTGGACTCAATCATAATTGTTCGGATGATCCATGGATCCAACTGCTCGCCGACAACAGTCCCTTCCCTGATAGCAACGGATACATGATGTTGATAAATGATATTGCGCGCACTTCTCCAAAATTAATATTTATGGATAGCATCCGGGAAACTTGTACTGAAGTCAATTACCAGTTTTCAGTTGCGGCTATCAATGTTGGCAACCCATCCTCAGGTTGTGTACGTTTTTCCAGTCTTACACTCCAGGTGGAAGACTACCAGGGACGGGTGATAGCTTCTAATAATACCGGTGATATTCAATTTGCAATTTATTCAATGGGATACCATTTTAGCAAATATGTAGTTGATTTTATGGTTCCGGCCGGCGTCGGTGGAATTGTGGTAAAAATAATTGACAACCCAAAATCAACATCAACAAACTGTGGCAATGCCTTTGCACTGGATGATATACAGGTAAGGGTAACAGGGCCCAAAATAAGCATTGGCTTTGATTCTACCCCAATCGGTGACTGGGTAAAAAGTACCTGTTTTCAGGATAATAAGATTTTTTCGATGAATGGAAATATTGATCCGGGTTTTCCCAATCCGGCAGTGCAATGGCAAAAAAGCAATGATAATGGGGTTACATGGGCAGATATCCCGGGGGCAACAGGTTATACTTATGCTCAAAATTTCGCTGTTTCGGATACATTCCTTTTTCGACTCAGGGGATCTGATGCATCACTGATCAGTTATGCAAATTGTGGTGTTTCCTCCAACCTGTTAAAGGTACAGGTAGATGGTATCCCCTCAAATTTTTCTGTCGGCAATAATTCCCCTTTATGTTCAGGACAAGACCTTATTTTTAACGTGACGGGTGGGGCATCCTATGCCTGGTGGGGCCCCAATGGCTTTACTGAAACTGCACCGTATGCACATATTTATCATTCAACCCTTGCTGATAGCGGAATGCACTATGTGAAAATAATCTCACCTGGCGGATGCTCCGTTATAGATAGTACAGAAGTGGTAATGTTGGGTGTGGATGTTAAACTCAGTCCTGATACCTCCATTTGTAATGGTACCATAGTTCAGTTGCAGGCGACAGGTGGCACTGCGTACGAATGGTCGCCCGTTGAAGGCTTATCCAATCCTTCCATACCCAATCCGAAGGCAATACCTGGAAACACCACTACCTATACTGTTAGTGTAAAAAATACAGACGGATGCAGCAATGCAGGGTCTGTAACCATCCGTTTGCGTAATATAGATCCGGTACGGGCAAAATTTACATCCCCCGGCTTTATCTGCCGCAATTACGATTCGGCTTCCTTTACCGACCATAGCCTTGGAAAAATTGAGCGGTGGAACTGGGATTTTAATAACGGCCAGTCAAGTTCATTGCCAAATCCGCAGATACAGTATTATTCAATTTCAAATAATACAAGTACATACAGTATCAGGCTGAGTGTAATTGATTCTGCGGGATGTGCTGACACTGCTACCAACCTGTTAAGAGTAGCAGACAATTGCTACATCGCAGTACCCTCAGCATTTTCACCCAATGGCGATGGGTTAAATGATTATCTGTATCCACTGAATGCTTATAAAGCGAGGGAGCTGGTTTTCAGGGTTTTTAACAGGGATGGAAGGTTAATTTTTGAAACAAGGGACTGGACAAAAAAATGGGATGGGACGTGTAATGGAGATCCGCAATTAAGTGGTAATTTTATATGGATACTACAATATACAGACGAAGCAAATAAGAAAATAGCATTAAGAGGTTCAACAATATTGATTCGATAACCGGTAAGAATTGTTTGAATCAGTTTATTAACTTACAACATGAAGTTAAGAAAGACCACGTTACTATTCGCCTTGATTTTCTCTCTTGTTTCACACGCGCAGGAGACTTTATACAACTATTCTTTCTTTACCAACAGCGGGATGCCAGGATTTTATTTCTTCAGTAAAACGAATGCCAAATCTTCCTCCATTAAGAACATAGATCAAAAATTACCCGTTAGCAAAACCATTTTTCATACACCCGGCAATTCTCTTCAACTGGAATATGTGAATGCCAAAAACGGGCATTGGCAGGCAATTATTTACCATCCGGACATTCGTGGCCAGGATCATTTTAAGAGAGTAAAATACCTTTCTTTTTGGGTATATAATCCTTCCATATCTACTGGGGAAAATGACCTGCCTTCCGTTCAGCTTATTAAAATTGATAGTAGCATTGGTGCAAACTTTGAATTTGAAACTGGTGGGATTAATTCATGGAAACAGGTACTGATTCCGGTTGATTTGAATACCAACCCGGATGATCCGGCGGCCATCATAGGGATTGGTTTTTCCCAAAAAAAGGATGATGGGAAAAAGCATACGATCTATATAGATGATATTGAATTTTTATCCACGGATCAGGCGTCTTCAATTAAAGCCACCCCGGTTATTGATCATGCAATTGGCGCAGCAAAGCATATTGATATTTCCTGGAAACCAGCTTTGGATTCAGCAATAAGGTTTGTAAAGATTTATCGATCCGCAGGCTCAAAAAATTATCAGCCGGTTGGTATTCAATCCCCGCTTATATCCCGGTATGCAGATTTTACCGGGGAAACAGGAAAGACTTACAGTTACAAAATTTCTTTTCTGAATAACAAATACCAGGAATCAATGCTTTCCGCCCCGGTATCCGCAAAAACAAAACCAATGACCGATGATGAATTGCTCACCATGGTACAGGAAGCATCTTTCAGGTATTATTGGGAAGGCGCCGAAAAGATCAGCGGACTGGCAAAAGAAAATATGTTGGGTCGGGAGGAAATGATTGCTGCAGGTGCATCCGGGTTTGGTATTATGGCACTCATAGCAGGTACAGAAAGAAAATTTATTACAAGAAAGCAATCCGTAGACCGGTTTGTACGGATTGTAAACTTTTTGGAAAAGGCGGAAACCTTTCATGGGGTCTTTCCCCATTTTATAGACGGGGCCACTGGCAAAGTCATCCCGTTTTTCGGGATGAAGGATAATGGCGGTGACCTTGTAGAAACTTCTTTTTTGTTACAGGGGCTTTTAACCGCAAGGGCCTATTTCACCGGGAAGGACAGTTCTGAAAGAATGATCCGCGAAAAAATTACCGCTATCTGGAATAAAATTGAATGGGATTGGTACAAACAACACGCTGACAGTAAATTCCTTTATTGGCATTGGTCACCGGACCAGGGCTGGGTCATCAATCATACGCTCATCGGGTGGAATGAAGTGATGGTAACCTATCTGCTGGCCATTGCGTCACCCACACATTCCATCCCGGCAAGCATGTATTATACCGGCTGGGCCAACCAGGATAGCACGGGACAAAAATATCGCTCAAACTGGGGTGGCACCATGGAAGGCTCTATGTATTATAACGGCAAATCTTATTATGGTATCAAATTGGATGTGGGTGTTTCCAATGGAGGACCGCTTTTCTTTACGCATTATTCTTATCTCGGGTATGATCCGCATTTGATCACCGATAAATACACCAACTATTTTACCAATAATAAAAATATAGCGTTGATCAATTACCTGTAT
>JBDTWP010000073.1:0-20428 GCA_040006615.1 Ferruginibacter sp. | reverse complement strand
AATAAATTGTTATGAAGAAGAAATGCAAACTACCATTCAGGTTAAGAATGATACAGGGGGCAATTGGGAAAACTTATGTGATCAAACATTATAAATGGGGTATCATAATGACAAAATATCCCGATATGACAAAGATAATCGCTTCCCCCGGGCAACGTAAATGCAGGAACCTGTTCCGTGAAGCTGTGGTGTACGCCAAATCCGTTATTGCCGATAAGGAACTGAAAAAAGAATGGCAAAAAAGGCTCAGAAGAAGAAACGGCGTTTACAATGAAGCCGTTAAAGCATACATGCTCAAAGATAGGCTGGCAAAGGAAAGAGACAGATTGCTAACAAACAGGCTGATCAGGAACGCATTCAAAAATCATCCCGCAATGGTTGGGGTAACCCCCGCGGTTACCCCTATCATCGCGGTAACTCCAACGGATACCCTCCCGCAAAATACAAATAACTATGCAGCACATTATTTCGGATCAGGTTAATACCCACTTCCGCCAAATTAAATTGACCGCTGATCCCGGCTGAAACTATTATTTCGAAAACGTTTTGGTTCTCCGGCATCAAAAAGGTATAGATGTTTTTCTGATTATACCGCCGGAACTCCTTTGCGTTTATCGTAGTCATAATAGTTTTGTTTTGCAGTTAGTATCTTAATTCCGCTTTAGGAGCGAAAAGTTTCCCTTCATCAGGTCACAACAGCTTCCTCTTTGCCGTGATAAAATTTTGCCGTCACCAATCCATCAAATAGTGGAATATTTATGAACCCGTAGAACCAGGACGCGGCCTGATCTGGTCAATCATTTGGCGACTGACCGGCATAGGGGATTAAGTTATATTACGGGAAAAATTATTGGAATGTATGGGCAGGTATGAGTTTCAGAAACATACCGGCGCATATCAAAAACATAAATGATACTGACATTTCTGCGGCTGACCGTCTGCCATTATCGGCATATACAAAAACGGAAAATGAGAATTAATATTTAACTTTCATAAAATTACTAAATTACATCTTCAGTAAACAAGAACATTTCCCTTAATTAACAATCAAACTATATATCCAACATGGACGAACCTACTATTAATAGAATTTCGGACCCGGTTATTAAGGAAAAATGTATATTGATTCTGGGGCCGAATGTTTCTTTGGCCGGTAACGAAACGACGATCAATCAGCTATTAAAGAAAGAAATAGAGAATTATTTTCCGGAAAATGTAATCAAAAATTATTTTTCTGATGACGAATTTTTTCAATTCTATGATGATGACGATGAGAATACGGCACTGGGCCTTTTCAGTGAATTTTTTAAAAAAATAGAACCAAGTGAAATACAAAAAAAAATAACCGAAATACCTTTTCATGTTATCATTTCCACTTCTCCGGACCGGTTGCTTGTTGACCTGTTTAAAAAGAAGAACTATGATTATACATATGCTTTTTACAGCCAAAAAGGTGAAAACAAAGATGTAGAAAAGCCCGGCAGGAAAAAGCCTTTGATCTATAACCTTTTTGGAGACGTGGATAAAACGGAATCCATTGTTTATACTTATGATCAGCTTTTTGATTACCTCGAAGCAGTTTTCAGTAAGCAGGACCTTCCACCTACACTTAAAAATATTTTAAATGATGAGTCGAACTATATACTTTTTATCGGCTTCAGGTTTGAAAAATGGTATTTCAAATTATTGCTGCGCCTGCTGAAACTGTATAAAATAAAAAGTAAGTATGGGTCTGGCAGAGACCCAAATATCCAGGCAGGACTGTTACGGAATTTTTATACCGAAGAATTTAAGGTAAAGTTTATTGATTTTGATGAAACAACGATTATTGATGCTATTTATGGCAAGTGTAAAGAACTTGGAATACTCAGAAGTAAATCGGCATCTGTGATTGCGGACTCCCCCGCAATTTATATAAGCTATGCATGGGGCGGGGAAAAAGAACAGGTGGTTGACGAGTTGTATACTACACTTAAGGAAAAAGCATATAATCTTATTAGAGACAAGCAAGACCTGGGATACAAAGGCGATATACGGAAATTTATGGACCTTATAGGCACCGGGGCTTATATTATAGTGGTGATTAGCGACAAATACCTGAAATCTAAAAACTGTATGTATGAAATGCAGTCGATTTATAAAAACAAGGATATTCAAAAAAGGATATTCCCCATAGTGATGAAAGATGCTAAAATTTACAACCCTTTAACCCGGGCGGATTATAATATATTCTGGCAAAATGAAAAGGCTGCTCTTCAAAAAAAATACAATGAGATTGAGGACAAATCTTACACAGGGGAACTATTAAATGATCTGAACAATTATGATGATTTCAGACGCATAATAGATGAAATTACCAAAATGTTTTCTGACATGAATACACTAACACCTGCAATACATGAGGGAAATAACTTTTCGGAATTGATGAATGCCCTGGACCAGCAGATGAAGGAGGACAAATCAAAATAATAACCAATGCCGACCGAACAGACTCCATTATACCGTTATCCCGGAACCAAACCCTTTGAGGCAGGCGATTATGCATTGTTTAAAGGTAGGGACGATGATATCATAAAACTTTTTGACATTGTATTCATAGAAAACCCTGTTGTTCTTTTCAGCCGTTCGGGTCTGGGTAAAAGTTCATTACTTAACGCGGGGCTTTATAATAAGATAATAAATGAAAATAAAGCAACACCTTTATTCATCCGTTTTGGGGCATGCTATAAAGACACAACAGTTTTACCTTTGGAAAAACTTACCGAAGTAATAAACAAACTAAAAAGAAAGGAACAAAATCCTCTATTTGAAAAACTGGTCTCTCAGGTAATCGATAATCAATACTCTCTTTGGTACAAGTTTAAAAACATACAGATTAATGATCCCGCGAGGAATAGTTTTGTGTTGATCTTTGATCAGTTTGAAGAACTTTTTACATACCCGCAGCACGCAATTGACCAGTTTAAAAAAGAACTCTCTGAGTTATTATATATAAAAGTGCCGCAGGAATTGCGTGACTTTATGAATGAAAAACGAAAAACCGATTCAAATTTTATAAGCAAAGAGGAAGCCAACCTGATTTTTGCCACGCTTGATATAAGAATTCTTTTTGCAATAAGAAGCGATAAACTAAGTTTACTAAACAGTCTTACCGGTTTTTTCCCAACAGTCTTAAAAAATTGTTACGAACTAAGGCCATTAAGCCGGGACCAGGCCAAACAAGCCATTATATTTCCGGCACAACTCCAGGCCAGCAATTTTGAATCGAACCCATTTGTTTTTAATGAAGAAGTATTAAATTATATACTTGACAGCTTAACGGAGACAAATGATCATGATGCAATCGGGGCCACCATAGAGAAGCCACAGATTGAGACTTTTCAATTACAGATTGTTTGCAAGTACGCAGAAAACCTGGTAATCGAAAAGGGATTAAAAGAAATAACAAAAAAGGACCTTGGAGACATTAAACTGATTTTTGAAAATCAATATAAAAATATAATAAACAAACTTCCTGAAGTGCAGCAACTGCCTGCCAGGATAATGATGGAAGAAAAACTGATTGTAGAAAAAACAAGGGTTTCAATGCCCGAAATTTCGCTGCTCAAAGAGGTTAAAGAAAAAGGGTTAACCAGGGAATTAATTGATTATTTAATTAATACACATATCATCCGGAGGGATCAGAGCGGCACTATTGAAATAAGCCATGATACCCTGGTAGAACCCATACTTAAATCCAAAAAAGAACGGGAAGATAAAGAAGAACTTGCCCGTATTGAAGCAGAAAAACAGGAGGAGTTAAGACAGCAAAAAGAAAAGACTGAAAAAGAGAAATTGGAATTGGCTAAAACGAGGAAACGACTGCGGATTGTGAATAGCCTTTTGGGTGGGGTATTGCTTGCACTAATTGTTGCAGGATTTCTTGGGGCTATTGCCTATAAGGCAAAAAATGAAGCAAGAAACCAGCAAGGAATCGCGGAAGCTGCTTCAAGAGAAGCAAATGAACAAAAAGATAAAGCAGAAAAAGAAAAGCAAAATGCAAAGACCAGTGCTATAGACGCAATAAAACAGCAGGGAATTGCGGAAGCTGCTTCTAGAGAGGCAGGTAAACAAAAAGATATAGCGGAAAAACAAAAGCAAAAAGCGGAGACCAGTGCTAAAGTTGCAATAAAACAGCAGGGAATCGCTGAAGCTGCCTCAATAGAGGCAAATATACAAAAGGATATAGCGGAAAAAGAAAGGCAAAAAGCAGAGACCAGTGCTAAAGACGCAATAAAACAGCAAGGAATCGCTGAAGCTGCCTCAATAGAGGCAAATAAACAAAAAGATACAGCAGAAAGTAGTAACAGGAAATTGCAGGAATTTACAAATACAGTAATTGGAGCCAGATACAAGGGCGGTATCATTGCATGGAAAGACGGCACTGGAAAACATTTTTTAATTGCTGCAGAAAATGATTTGCCAGGGGGGAATATATATACCAGGGACAGCGCTAAAAAAGCTTGTAAAGATTATTCTGTTAAAGAAGGGGACAGTATTTATCTTGATTGGCATTTACCAACACAAGATGAATTAAATAAACTGTACGTAAATAAAGACGTTGTAGGAGGTTTCGCTAAGGATAACTATTGGAGTTCTTCTGAGTCTTTCAACTTCAGGGGCCTCGCGTGGTTTCAGCATTTTTACATTGGCTTCAAGGGCAACATCACCAAAAACCGCAGGTATCGTGTTCGGCCTGTCAGGGCTTTTTAATCATAATAGAGTACGTTCGATAATTTTTTCCGACGTTGTTATTGAAAGGGGGCGTTCTATAAACGGAGGAACGTTGTAGCCAAAGCTGTCAGCTATTTTACTTAGCCTGTAGCCGGCATAAGATTCTAAATTATAGTCCCGGTGCACTTTGAAATGTACCTTCTTAATTGCCACGCACCCAAGCCTGTATTTCTAACATTTAGGTGAAATATAAATAGTAAATTCAAAATGGTAGCTGGCTTGACGCACCTGTCTATTAAAAAACGAACAAAAGGGTTGTTGATAATCAGCAAAATTTAAAGGGACCTGGTTCGTCTGATACGTAAATACAAACCCTGCCCGCCTTGTAAACAAACTCGCTCTAACCCAACAAAGTTTCCGGCAGACTGATCACAATTTTTAGGTAGTAAAATTATTTTTTAAAAATTGTAAGTTTTTCTGCTTAAAGAGCAACCTATATTTAAATGAATTAATTTCGGAAAAAGCATAAAAAATATTGGTAGTATGGAAAAAGAGTTTTTAAAATCAATCCACGACTATCAAAAAATCATTTACAAGGTTTCCAAAATGTATCGGGATATTAGAGAAGACCAGGAAGATTTATTTCAGGAAATCGTTTATCAGCTCTGGAAGTCTTATCCATCATTCAGGGGTGAATCCAAAATTAGTTCATGGATATATAGAATAGCCTTAAATACAGCTATGGCGATTTATAGAAAACCTAAACTTGCTGTTGATTATTATGAAGAAATTCCCGAACAAAATCAGCCCGGGAATGAGATGGAAACCTCCGAAAATGAAGAACACTTATTTGCCGCATTGAGAAAGTTAAACCATGCTGAGAAAGCGCTGATTTCTCTTTATCTGGATGAATTTAGTTATCAGGAAATATCAAAAATATTAGGGATAAGCGAAAGCAATGTCGGAGTGAGGTTAAACAGGATAAAAAATAAATTGAAATAAATTATAAAATAAATGATTATGGAATTAAAAGATTTAAAATCGGATTGGCAAAATGCTGGTAAAGCTTTCAAAAGTGAAGCTGATTTACTTAGTATGACCAAAATAATCAATCATCCCACTTTAAAAAGGATAAGAATAAAATTAATCGCAGAAACTATCTTTCTCTTGCTGTTTTTGGTTATTTACTACGACTGGTTTGACGGTGACAAAAAACCATTTTACGCTAATATCTTATTGGTAACAGGGGTGTTATTATACGTTGCCAACGATATTTTAGGCTATATTTCTATGGTAAAACCAATCAACGGGTTAAATTTAAAATTATCAATCAAAAATTATTTAACGAGAATAAAGCGATTGTCTGTTTTTTCCTTAATTTTTTCCTCAATATATAGCATTTTCCTAATTATATATTTTTTATCTGCAATAAATCTTACCAAAGAAAAAGGCTTCCTGCTTTTAGGTCTTGCGATTATTTTGTTTCAACTTATGTTTTGGTCTTACAGGGTTTGGACTAACAGAATAAAAAGTTTAAAGCAGCAAGTGAAAGATTTCGACGCTGATGAAGATAAATAGCTTTCATTTTTCCAGACGAAACATGGGCGGGCAACAAGGGTTTTGGCAAAAGCTGCTAATCTATAGTCCCGGTGCGCTTTGAAATGATCTTTAAATATTCCTTTTTGCCTTGCCATATATTCATGTTTTAAAGTTATAAAATGATTGCAAATATTTAATCAGGTAACCCATAACGTTAGTTAGAGGGTTGACTAAACTTTGCAGGTGCAAGATTAATTCATGAAAATAGCTTTTCAAAATTTCGCGGCCATAGTTACCGCTTTTTACCGCTTATTGCCGCTTCTTGCCACCCTGTTTATAATAGAAACATTGCCCAAATAATGAGAAAGCTAAAAGATTGAGATGAGAAGGGCATAAAAAAACAGATATGGGAGAATCAAACATCTTCGCTCCTCATATTTCACCCGGCAATTATAGTAAACAAACAATTTGACAGGAAGAAAAAAATCAGGCATCAAAAAATCAGACATCAGTCATTAAAATCGGGCATTAAAAAGTTGCATCCTTCGTTGCTGCCATATACCTGCCATATACCTGCCATATACCTGCAATATGCATGTCATATAGAAACTCATGTCTGGCAACTCACCTGGCTTTTCTTAATAAGCGGCAAAAAGCGGCAATACTGGCCCACGCCCTTTGATATTCGGTTAAGACTTCAGATATTGCAATTAGAAAATAAAAATGGTATGAAAAATAGAGTCAAATTATCATTTTTTCAAAGAATGACACAAGGGGCAATCGGGAAAGAATATGTGATTAAACATTACCGCTATGGTATAATAAAAACTAAGTTCCCGGATATGACAAAGATAATCGCTTCCCCCGGGCAACGTAAATGCAGGAACCTGTTCCGCGAAGCAGTGGCCTATGCTAAATCAGTTATCGCCGATAAAGAAATGAAAAAGGAATGGCAAAAAAGGCTCAGAAGAAGAAACGGTGTGTACAATAAAGCCGTTAAAGCATACATGCTGAAAGATAAGCTGGCAAAGGAAAGGGACAGATTGCTGACAAACAGGCTGATCCGGAATGCATTCAAAAATCATCCCGCAATGGTAAGGGTTACCCTCGCGGCTACCCCCGCGATTACCCTCCCGCAAAATTCAAATAACCATGCAGCACATTATATCGGATCAGGTTAATACCCATTTCCGCCAAATTAAATTGACCCTGATCGCCACAGGCTTTAGCCTGTAGGTAATGTAAAATGCAATAAACGACGGCTTTAGCCGAATTTAATTTAAGCATTTTCCTCATTGGTTTGGCTAAAGCCAAAAATGAATAAATTTGTTCCTCCAGCTAAAGCTGGAGGCAATTTATGAAAGCCACTTGCAGCCAATGCGGTGTATACTGCTTTGTTGCACCCACGGAGCAGGATGAATTTGGAATACACCCGAAATAATAGCAACAACGGCGAAAACATGTAAAATTTCTATTATGAAAAATATTTTCTTATTTCTCTTTTTGAATATTACCGGTTCATCCTTATTAATTGGTCAGCAAAGCACTCCGGATACCCTTCAGCGAAAAGTTATTACTTCTTTAATTGATCAGTATTCGGTAGCCAGGGAAAAAAGCGATACAATATTGCTCAAATCCATCCTGGCTACCGACGTAGATCAACTGGTTTCAACCGGTGAATGGCGTGACGGTATTGGTGCCTCGGTTCAGGGCATGCTTAAAAGTTCCGGTAACCGCCCTGGTACCAGAACACTCCGGGTAGAAAAAATAAGAATGTTCAACCCGGCTTGTGCAATCGTGGATTGCCGGTACGAAATAAAAAATACAGACGGCACCACGCGAAAAATGTGGAGCACCTTCCTTGTAGTTGCCGAAAAGGGGATATGGAAAATCAGTGCCATTAGGAATATGATGCCTGCCAGCCCTTAAAACTATACATAAGCAGATAATTTATAATTCGCGGATCTTCAGTAAAAAGGTTTCAGCATTTGCAGCAAAGCTGCTCGAAGAGAATTTAGAATTAACTGATTACGGAGATATTATTGTGAGATGGATATTCGTTTTTTTATTGGTATTCCCAGTGTTTACTGTGAAAGATGGGTTTTTAACTAAATCGCATTTAGCAAAAGGTCAGCATTCACCTGTAGTTCTTTATGCACTGATTTTAAAAACTCGATATCCGGCTTTTGTTTACCTTTCATGATTAAAGAAAGTTTAGCATCACTCACATTGAGTTTTCGGGCTAAATCCTTTTGCCTGAGCCTCATCTCATACATTTTCATTTAAATGATACCTGCCAGTGTCGTAGGTTCTTCTATCTCATATTTATTTTGTTCAAACAGTTGGGCGGCCAGTGAGAGCGTGTGAATTTTAGCAAGCTCGTTTTTTGTAACGGTACGGCTTCCCTTGGCCATAAGAGTATCAATTTGAACCATTACTTCTTTATAGTCCTTATCATTCAATATTTTTCTTCCGGTTGCCATATTCGAAATATGTTATACTTCACAAGGGGTAAAAAGGTGAATCCGCCATTACGATGTAGGATCAGGCCGCGGCCGGACCTGGTAAATAATTGCAACGAAATTATCGCTTATTTCCGCTGAATTGTTTTTCGAAGCAGCGCAAATAAGAAATTACTGATTTACCCCTTGCGCAGTATAATTAAATTGATAACCTTTGTTAAACAAGTTTCTTAGGGTCTGCCATAATGATATAGCCTGTTCTGATGGAAAATCAGATGCATAGTATAATCAGCAAAAGACCCCCGGTAAAAATAAAACCAACTTAATTTATTAATTATGAACACTGAATTTAAACAAAAAATCAATTTCCTGATCTCTATGGCAGTAATGGGATCGCTTGTTTCTTTCAGCTTGCCGGACCCAAATGATAATAAACTGGATAAAATCCCCGTTTCCTTCAATTTACCTGGCCCAAATTATAATCAACAGGATAAAACCCATGACTCAATGCTTTGCGTGGGAGCTTATTGGTCGGAAGCCGAAGGCAAAGCTTTCCTGGAAAAGATGCGAAGGGCCTACACTACAGCGGAAGCCTGGAAAGTACGTGCAAAACAGATCCGGCAACAGATTCTCAAAGGCGCCGGCCTGGAGAAATATCCTGAAAAATGCCCGCTAAATCCTCTCATCGGTGAAAAACGCGTTTATGAGGGTTACCAGGTACAAAATATTGCTTTTGAAAGCCTACCGGGCGTATATGTCACCGGAAGTTTATATACACCTACTGAGGCAAAGGGAAGTCTCCCGGGGATTTTAAGTCCTCACGGACACTGGACAGAACCGGGCGACGTAGGACGTTACCGGTCCGATTCACAAAAGCGGTTTGCCGCCATGGCTCGCATGGGCTCGATGGTTTTGGGCTATGATATGGTTGGTTTTGGGCAGCTTGGAGAATTGGGCTGGAAACATGAACATCCGGAAGCCTTGAAACTCCAGCTTTGGAATAGTATACGTGCCATTGATTTCCTTCTTTTAATGGGGGCCGATCCGAAAAAAATAGCATGTACAGGTGAATCAGGTGGAGGTACCCAAACTTTTCTGCTCACCGCTATTGATGACCGTGTAGCTGTTTCAGTTCCCGTGGTAATGGTTTCAACTCATTTCTTTGGTGGATGTATTTGCGAAAGTGGTATGCCCATCCATAAAAATAAGAATTTCCAAACCAACAATGTAGAGATTGCTGCCCTTGCCGCACCACGGCCATTGTTATTGGTTTCGGATGGTGACGACTGGACAAAAAACAATCCGGAGGTGGAGTATCCGCATATTAAATACATCTATACATTGCTGGGCAAGCCAGACCTGGTTGAAAACGCTCACTTCCCCACTGAGCATCATGGTTATGATTCCAGTAAGCGTGCTGCGGTTTATCCTTTCCTGGCCAAATACCTGGGACTCGATCTTTCAAAAGCAATAAATCCGGATGGAAGTCTCAAAGAGGATGGAATCGTAATAGAGGCCCAGAAGGCACTTTATGCTTTCGATGACAAACATCCGTTTCCGGCCAGTGGAATCAGAACAAATGATAAAATCATCTGGAAATAGGCCTCTTTTTTTACAAGGAACTGGGGTAATGAAAAATGCCATAAACTACGGCTTTAGCAGAATTGAATTTAACCATTTTCTCGCCTGTTTTAGCCAAGTTAAAAATGAACAGGTTTATTTATTTCTCCAGCTAAAACTGGAGACCTCGACTTTAGTGATCAAATGACCCTCTTTTCGGGCTTTCAGCTACATTCAAAATCCAATATCTCAATTGTTTTATCATAATAGGCTTTTGCTCTTTCAGGTGAATTGCCAATGCATAGCAGGCCAAACTTGCCAAATTCAGAAAGAGCGCCAACTAAATGAAACATTACCCCCTCCTGTGCAGCGCTGTCATATATCAGGTTGTGGTAAATAGAAATATTCAGCAGGTCATCAGGCGTAAGTCCTTTGTATTTCTCACTGCTTACATTGTCAGAAGCAAAATAAAATCTTTCGTTGCCGCCTGCGGTAAGATATTCCCCTGTTTCAGGATTGTATTTACCATCAGTCAAAAACTGCAGCATTAAAAAAGGATGGGTGGTTCCGCCTTTACGGAGGTTTATTTCAATGGCATAATGTTTCCATGAACCGTCATCCTGGTTTACAGAAATAAAATCAATGGCAAACCTGCCCATTGCTCCTTTCTGTCCCAGTACCTCCGCAACTTTTTTTCCTTCTGTTGCCACTGAAATATTATAGGCATTGTCTGCAGGAAAAACAGCGCCGATGAATACTTGGCCGTCGTCGCCACCCAATATCTGGTCGTGTGTGCTTACCACTTCCGCTTTCCCTGACGGGTCAATTACACATTGAACAGAGGGCGACATTTTAACAGCCCCTTCCAAAAACACTTCTACAATGCCTCCCATTTCTTCAAACTTTTCAAAAAACAATGTTTCGCTCACATCCTTTGCCACCGTTCTGAAATGTTCAGAAAAACTTTCATCAATTTTTTTCTCTATTGAAGTATCATCATCGATAGCGGGATAAGTGTATATGGCATTACCATCCCCGCTAAACCCGTCATTCATTTTTATAACCGCTTTTCTTAAGGAACCATCTTCTTGTTTTAACGCTGCCAGCGATTTTACCACCTCTTCCTTGGTATGTAAATCTTCAAAGCCGGCAGGAAAAAATACACCGGCTGCCCTGAAGTTTTTTCTGCCGCCTGATTTAGAGCCCTCATAAAATTTCGCCGGGTCCGTACCAAATAAAGGAATGCCCAACTGCACCGACATAGTTTTTTCAAGTGTTGTAATATTAAAGCAGGTAAGGTGTGCGGCATTCTTATCCCTGATTAAATTTCGTATCCGCTGCATCAGCCTCGGCCTTTCCAGCACTTTTTGGGTAAGTGGTCTTACGGAGGCATCATAACAACTCAATAACCTAAGTCGCTCCCGTGCATGCCTCCCTGTTATACCCGGCAGCATGTGCAGGTAATAATCCACAATGCTCTCGGCAACCGGCATGCTAGTAATAAAAATGACCTCAGTAAGCGGCATGCGCAGCAGCATCAGCAGGCAAAGCATACGTTCCTCATAATAGAGTGCGCCTTTTACTTTTGACAATATATCCGTGTCAAGCGAATATGACGGCAGCACCACTACAGTTCGTGGCGCCTGTTTATCCGGAAAAACTTTTTCAAATTGCTCCCTTAATTGCACCTGCATTGAAGTAAACAACCTGCCCTCTTCTGCCGAGCCGGGCGCAGGAAAATTATTATCAGGTATAAATATTTTCCGGAGTTTGTCAATACCAGCTTCCATAAATAAATATTTTGGTTAAGATAGGAATTTTTAAAAAGAATGACGATGGATTTTGAAGGTCCGGGACCCACCGGTAGAGCCCGGGAATTTAGCGGTGGGCTTAAAACACACTAATTAATTACAATAAAAGAAGAGAATGAGATGCAGCAGGGTCTTCCTTCTTCCGCCTACGGCATTGAACTCTCTCCCCAGGCACAGGAATGAGGCGTGGGTATGCGGCAGAGCCTTCCTGTGCCAGGATATTACTACTATTACATTTTGAAATGAAGTGCAGAAGAAGTGAGTTTGCAATCCCCACGGGGCACAGAGGCAAATTGTTATGTGTAGCAGATCCGGATGGTTTTTAGGCCTGCAGGCACTAGTAACAATCGGGCACCGGATGGGAGTCCGGCGTCAGTTGATAGCGATCAGCTTAAAAATCCGGAACGAATAACTTTCAATTAACGGCATCTCAAACACAGAGCCCCGCCGCGATCAGAGAAGGACGCCTTTTGGAGTTCCTCATTCAATAATACTATTTGAAAATAATTTCGCTGCAATTATGCTTATAAAATGCTTTTTTATTACCGGGTTCTTTTATATCCATTGTAATAAAACGCGAATGGTGAACATCATCCAGCACGATCGCTGTCCTGTAATCTTTCTTCATACAAGATAAGCCAAGGTTGGTGATTGCTATATCCCGTGCATGGCGAATATAAATCCCCCAGGCGGGCAGTTCACGAAACATAGAAAAATCCGGGTAGGCTGCCGGCTTTTCAGGAATACTGTCCAGCTTATCCAACATAATTTTTGCGAAAAAAGGATTGCCCCCGCCGGGATGCCTTAATTCAATATCTGCCAGGAAAATATTCCTGATCAATGATCCGGGCAAACCGGCAATAATTACCGCTGGTGAAATATTCCGTGGCATATCTTCTATTGGGCCCTCATATTCATACCCGGCATCAGGCTTACCAGCAGCTATTTCTACCAATAAATGACTTACCCTTATATTTTCCAGCCTTCCTTTTTTTCCTCCAATGCGTTCACCAATTCGAAGAAAAACAGCATTGCCCGTGTTAAGAACCTGTAAACTGTCGGCCTCTACATTTTCAATAAATCCCCCATCTACGGCTTCCAGAGCAATGGCTGATCGATAGGTATCAAATACCTTATTGTTTATTATCCGGATATTGGTGAAACCACCCATAGAAGCAGTTCCAAACTTAATAGCATTGGCGCTTGAACGAATGGTGCAATTCCTGATAAGAATATTCTGACAAATACTTTTTGGATCATGAGATTTCAGGCAAATACCATCATCAGCCGCATCAATATAGGAATTGGTGATGGCTACGCTGTCGCAATCGATGATATCAATACCATCATTGTTCCAAAAAGCCCTGCTGTCTATTGTAATACTGTCTGCCCTGAGATTTTTACATTGGTCATAGGTTTGCACCCACGCGGCAGCGTTTCTCATTGTCACTCCCCTGATCAGCACATTTTGACAGGAACGAAAATAGATCAGCATTGGCCTGATCTCCACTTCGGGCCGGCCATTGCGGAAAGTATCTTTTATAAGCCCTTTATATACAAGGGCGGTAACATTCCTGGCAACCTGCCTCCCCTGTCCATCGATTACTCCCTTTCCGGTAATAGCGATGTTCTGCTGATCGTGCCCAAAAATTAATGCGCTGAATCCGTCCCTATCGTAATCAAAAGGATTTAATACACCCAGGAGTACCGCACCTTCCACCAGGTGTATCGTGACATTGGATTTAAGATGAATGGATCCTGTGAGATACCTGCCCACGTCAAATACAAGCCTTCCGCCTCCCTGCCGGTGAATATAGTCGATACCAAACTGGATAGACCGGGTATTCAGGGTTATGCCGTCGGAATAAATATCAAATAAAGAAGCAGGGTAATCCTTTGCCAAACCTTGAAATGATTGAAGAAAGAGGATCGTTGCAATAAGATATTTTTTTGCTGAAAAGGGCATGTTTTCGATTTTAATATATATCAGTGACCCTCCATTCATCAGACACTAAAACCAAAAGGAGGTTATAGCAATGCAAACCGGAGAGAATGGATAGGGATTTAGGAAAATCAGAGCGATGACCCCATATGATTGCGATTCCTTTGTTGGTGATACACACTTAAATTAGTTATGGCTTTTATTGTCAAAGCGATCGCTAATTTTTAATAAATATTTTCCTCCTTCAGTAATTTCAAAAAAATCCTTTAGGTTACCACTTTGCGGCATATTGGTTATGGAAAACTCCTCTTTTTTTTTCCTTATTAAATGTAGTTCCCATAAATGTCGTATTTCACGATTAAAATTGGCCTGCATTTGATATGGGAAATCATTATTTTTTTCTAAGTTTTTAAGATGCTCAAGCTCAAATTTTGGAAGAAAATGACTAATAATAAAGGATAAAGCATCAATATTTTTACCTTGTTCAAGCTGTTCCGCTGCTACTCCCTCTAGTTTTTTTTGAGTTTTACCTTCCGAAAAACCCAGGTCATTTATTATATTACGAATGGTATCACAGGCAGGTCCAACTGCTGAGGCTTGACTTTTATCTTCTCTGGGCCATAAATATTTTGCTGTAGCAACACCAGATAAATCCGTCGGGATTTTTAATTTTGGATCAGATGGATGTACAATAAATGTTCTTGAACGTCCTAGTATTCCCATAAATAGTCCTAATTCAAATATCACATTGTCTCGAGGTCCAAAATTTTCACTATTCCTGCTATTTATTAAATCATCTGAAGTAAGAACCAATATTGCAAAGTCGAAACGGAATGCAGAGTCTAAAAGAGTTTCTATGAAAGTTTTGCCAAGCCTAAAAAAATCATCCTCCCATAAAGTGATTTCAGCATCATTATTTAATCTACCTCTGATTGCACGGGCAAATTCAATTCCTTCTGAAGAAGAACCAATAAATAGAGAGGGCTTTTTCATAATTTTGTTATTGGCAGGATGCAAAAAAAGTTAAAATATTTTTTATGAGGATTTTAATAAAAGATTGTCATTTTGTCCCGCTAAATTATAAATAAAATAATTAATGGACAGTTCCGATCCCCCCTCCGGGAAGATAATTAAAAAAAGACATGCTGCTTCGGAGGCATCAGAATCCACTTCGACGGTTGACCTGTTAATGCTAAGCCGCCAGGTGATTGGTGACGCTGCCGGACTAATATTTATTGAATTTTCTCAGACATCTTTGCTCCGGAATGTATACCTCCATACTTCAGGGCCGGACTAAGTGCCTTCCTGTTGATGGATTCAACAGGCACCGGATGGAAATCCCGCACCTGCTGGCTTTACACTTACAATGACGCCCCGGCATCGTCTTTTTAAGATTTTCGCTACGATCTTATTTTTTATATTTTTGGTTCGAAATCATCAGTATACTGTCTTTAATCTGAACGCCTATCTTTATTTTATCTCCCTTTTTAAGAACAAGCTTTTCGCCACTCAAAGTTTCAAAAACTGCTTCCCCTTCTTGAACTGTTGTTCCATCGCTGCTAATAACAAGATCCCTGGCTAAAAAACTTACGTCCATTTTATATTCACCTGTATATTCGTTTACAATCTTTGAAGTGATGGCTATTTCATTTAATATAACAACCGGTGAAATCCCTGCAAGCGGAAGTATGATATTACCCGTGATATCCATCGGGGTTACAGAAACTATAAACCTGTTTGAAGCTACCCATTGAATTTTTAAGTTACTTTTTTTCTCATCAGGTTTAATACCCAGCGCAATAACAGTCTGTAAAACTTTTGAAAACCGCTGCGGCTCCTCGGTACAGCAATGTTCTTCATGATCCTGCTCCTTTGGATTATAGATTCCTTCCACATATAATGCTACCCTGTATATGCCCGGGAAGCGATTATTTTTTATTAGCGCAGCCCATGAACCATCATCCTTTTCAGCGAATTCAACTATTTCGTCCCTGGTTGGAAAGGCCGTTGGGTTCAATCTTTCATACTCGGCCAGGTAACGAAGCACATCAAATGGTTCCTGTACATTTTGCCTGTTAATGAATTTCTTTCTTCTTGCCAGGGGGATGGTTTTAAGGTCGGCAAAAGCATTGCCTAATGAATGATTGGGAGCTACCAATCTTGCTGCAAAAGTATGAATGCTAAATGACCCGCCTGCCGCATCAGAAAGATTAAGTGATAAAACAATATCCTCTCCCGCAAATGGCGTTTTGACTTCGGAATCTAAAATGAACTCGTGCGATGTTTTGTTATAGATATTTATTGAAACAGCACATGGTGGCTCCGGCGATGTTGTTGTTATTCCTGGTAACCCGATGGCTAAGGCATGTGCCATTTTACCACCAATTGCTCTTACCGGCAATCGTTTTTCAGGTGATTGAAATATCCTGCTATAGAGTGGCCCTTTCACCGGTGGCGCCCCTGTAGGCAAAATCAGGTCTGAAATGGATGGCATGATCATTACATGGTTATCCGGATCCGCTTTATAAAAAGCCATTATTGCCCATCGCCCCACCCAGTGATGAGATTCCACACCATTCCTGTTAAGAAAAATGGTACAACGGCCCTTATTTTGGTTCATGGTAACAAGGAAGGGTGCTAATACATCAGTACTACCTCCATGCGAATGTCCGGCCGTCCCTTCGCCTGATCCGGCTCCACCGCTCCTTGTATCCCCGCAATGACTTCCATCGGGCGCCATTAAACAGAAGGCCCAGTTTTTATCCGAGAAATCGAAACCCTGCGCTGTGATCATGAATACCTGGTCGGCATCTGTCACATCAAAATTTAAATGAACATTTTCCCCAGGGTAAAGATCAAATACCGGATCAACAGAAAGATTGAATCCCATTGAAGCAGCCACAGAGTCAGAATAAAATTTATCAATAACGCCTGCATTCTCTCCATGATACACCTGTGTTACCCCGGGGCGTGCAGTTTTGCCTTTGGTGGTCATAGTAGCAATGGTGGCGTAGTCAACTCCATCCCAGCCACCACCGATACCAAAGCCCATCCCGAAGATGATCGTATTTGGAAACGCATGCAGCCCCAGTGAACTTAATAACGGGGATGCCGTTTCTTTTCCATCAGTTAAAATGGATAAATACCGCTGTTCACCAGCCGGTAAATTGGCAAAAGGCGCTCTTACTAAACTGGTGTCTGTATCTGTTAATGCTCCGGCCAATGGTGTTCCGCCGCTGGGTAGCTGCCCCATAATATTTGCTTCAAAAATTGCCTGGGTAATTACGCCGGTATTTTTAACCATACCGAAATGAGCGCCCGGAAATATTTGGGTAAATGTATTGACGCCCAGGGTTCTGAAGGTTTCTACCCCCGCAATTACATAAGCTTCTTTGGCCGTGTAAGCAACTTCACAGTCATGTAACAGCGCAGAAACGCCACTTTTGGCAGCATCCCATTTAGGAATATTGGGCGCCATCCCTGTCATCGGGTCAGGCGTCAAACCATTCATGCTGCCAGTCTGATCCAGGGCAATACCCATGATTACCTCGCTATCATAAGCATATCCCAATACCCTGTGGTCTAAGACATCCAAAGGACGTATGGAAGGTTGCGCCGCAAAATCTGGCAAAATAATATCGGGCTGAACGTTGTTGGAGGAATAATCGGGTGTAGCAGCAACCCATGGCCACATCAAATTATTTAAATTATGCCCTTCTGGCCTGCCTGCTGCCGGATAAAATGCCATTCCCTGGTGACTATCAATTTGCCACATGGCCCATAAACGATCAATATTGCAATGGTGCAGGAAAAAAATAACATCATTGGCAGACGAGGCATTATCCCCCATGTTTCCTCCAACCCAACTATGCATACCGTTATGCATATTTAGGCCGGCTGCACCCGACTCCAAATACTGTCTGAAGCCACTGGGATTCTCGTAATTATTTTTATTTAAGCATGTTTGAACGTTAGCCTGTATCTCTAACGCTGCAAAGGCTCCAAAACCTCTTTGGACTGTACCGCCATGTCCCTGCTGTAATTGAGTTTTAACCCGCCAGCCTGCCAGGCCCGCCGGCCACCACACCGGTAAAGCTACAGGTGCATTAAATGCAAAGTAACCCGATTGAATATTTCCCCCACCTGCACCACCGGGTCCGCCATTAGGGCCCATAAAATTATTCTGGAAAATTAACGTTTGTGTGGCAGTATGGTCTGTCCAGTCCCAATATGGCAAAGATACCGTGGGGTCAACTGCCTGTAAAGCCTGTTCAAACTGTAAAATATAATACCGGTGCCAGGGACAGAATCCTGAATTTTGATGACCCATATTTATAGGCGCACCACCAGCCGGAACGTTAACAGATGTAGCATATAAGTGTACAGCAGCAAACTGGTCATAAATACTTATTCGTTGGGCAACAGGTGCAGCCGGGTTGGCAATTGTATTTTTAAGCGTTAAAACTGCCCTTAAAAAATTATCTCTTTCTGTTGCTGTAAGATGCGCGGCGTTTTTCCTGATACCCATAAAAAAATTGTTTAAATGATTAATTTATATCAAATCCTGTTTTATTAAAAAAGATGCTACACCTGGTAGCGTTTTGAAAAGAAAAGAAAAAGGATTACGACCTTATAAAAGAAAAGTTTTTTTGGTGCCCCATCACACCCATCATTGAACCTTCCGGTCATATAACCGCATATAACTAATAATGTGCAAGATATACATGGGCCAGGCAAATGTCAATACCCTAAACAGATGATTTTCTGTTTATTTGTAAAATTTTATGAACACTAAGTAAATTTCTTGTTGAATTCTGTATAGCGCAGGAATGAAGCATGGGCATTAAAGCAAAGCTTACTGTTCCGCAGTACAGCAATTCTACCATGGGTAGCCTGGCACCCGTTCGGGTATTAATAATCCGGCTATTGTACTTACCTTGTAAAATATATTCCAACCGGTCATGTATAACTGGCTGGCGTTAAAATATCTTTGTGCGCCCCGCAGTGTGGACAATGATTCAAACGAAGTGGTGTAATGTAAAGTATAAAATGACTCAATGTTGGCAAGCCTCTGTATTTATTTGTGTAATTCGTGCCTTATAATTTGTGTTATAAATTAAATAGTACGCCAATTTACATTTAACACAGCAGTAGTTTTCAAAAGTTCAATCCGAAAACATCAAATTCGCTTAATAGTAATGTCATTGACCTGGAAAGACTGGCCGCAATTTTAATTGAATTATTTTTTAAGTTCAGAAAACAACTAATATATGAGAAAATTAGTGCTAAGTATTTTACCTGGCTGTTTATATGCAAATATCCTGCTTGTTAACATCCTCCATGCTCAATCCAAAGTATACGATAGCCTAACTGTTGCAGGTTTAAAACAACAGGCGCTAACGCTCGTGGCATCAAAAGAAAAGCAGGTACAGGAAATGGTAGACATGATTTTCAGCTTTGGTGAATTGGGTTTCCAGGAGTTTGAAACATCTGCGTACCTTACTGGTATACTCACCAAAAATGGTTTCAGTGTAGAAAAAGGCATTTCCAATATCCCCACGGCATGGCTTGCCAAATGGGGGAGTGGCAGCCCCGTGATTGCATTGGGAAGTGATATTGATTGTATACCCAAAGCGTCTCAAAAACCGGGAGTTGCTTATAAGGACCCGATTGTAGAAGGTGCACCGGGCCATGGCGAAGGACATAATTCCGGGCAGGCGGTAATTATTTTTGCCGCTATTGCGGTAAAAGAATTAATGCAGAAAAATCATATTCCCGGCACTTTGGTTATATGGCCGGGCGTAGCCGAAGAATTGCTGGCCAGCAAGGCCTGGTATGTCCGTGACGGGTATTTTAAAAATATAGATGCCTGTATTTTTACACATGTAAGCAACAACTTTAAATGCAATTACGGCGATAATGGTGAGAACGGCATGGTGTCTGTAAAGTTTTCTTTTGAAGGTGATGCTGCCCATGCTGCGGGTGGTGCATGGCTGGGCAAAAGTGCCCTCGACGCCGTGGAACTAATGGATGTAGGATGGAACTTCAAAAGGGAGCATTTAAAACCTACCCAACGATCGCATTATATAATCACCGACGGGGGTGACCAACCGAATGTGGTACCTTCAAAAGCAAGTGTATGGTACTATTTCAGGGAAAGAACTTATGAAGACATTAAAAATGTGTACGAAGCCGGGATAAAAATTGCTAACGGAGCTGCAATGATGACGGATACAAAAATGAACTACAAGATTTTGGGAACCGCCTGGCCCGGGCATTTTAATAAACCATTAGCCGTCGCCACATACGCCAATATTTTGAAAGTGGGATTACCCCAATGGAGCGAAGCCGACCAGCAATTGGCTAAAGCCACACAGGCATTAATGGTGGAGCCCAATAAA
>JBDTWP010000072.1:0-20664 GCA_040006615.1 Ferruginibacter sp. | reverse complement strand
TTTTGGATCCATTGCCAACAACAATAAATTTATTCTTATCAAACTTATGCTCATTTACAAGATAGCGTACTACCGCAGTGGCCCTGTTCATTGAGAGGTTATCGTTTAAAGCTGCAGTGCCTACATTATCGGTATTTCCCTCCACACGGATATATGCGTTGGCAAATCCCTGCGCCAGTTCTTTGATTTCCCTGTCAATAAGCACTTTATCATCTTCATTAAGTAGCGCAGAATTCGTAGGAAATTCAAGGCTAATGATCTTGCTGCTTTGTGAAGCCTGGGTTTTTATATCATTGGTAGCGGGTTTAAAAGATTCTACTTTGGCCGCAACCTGGTTATTATCGGCCGCAAAATCCTTATCGTTCATCAATTCCTGGATCACGGACGGGTCGGAAACATTTCTCCATGGAGCAGGAGATTTTGCAAGACCAACCTCGGTGTATTTAATCGCCATCCTGCCGTACATTCTATCACCGGTCATTCCTGTATACGTACTATTGAGGCCGAAGAAATTAATATTGTCTCCCAAAGTAGAAAAATATACTTTGTCTGCAGATTTTGCAGCAATGTCTTCCGGGAATTTAAATCCTTTTGCGAAAAGGGAATTGGCTTCCTTTTTGGCATTTGGATCTTTATTAATTCGTGAATTACCCTGGAGCCATGCTTTTACAAGTTTTACAACCAGGTCGTGTTTATCTTTAAGAACCGATTGCTTAACCAACAAACCATCAGCAATGATCTGGCTCGCAACAGCGCTGCTAACCAACACTTTCGCGCCTGGCTGGGAGGCAACACAATCTTCATCATCCGGCGCCCAAACAACTGCCGCATCACATTGATTGTTTTTAAACGCATTGGCCGCTTCCACCCCATCACCCACCTGGTAGCCATCTATATCACTCATTTTCAGCCCGGATGATTCAAGCACATTTAACAATAAGGTATGTGAAGCCGTGCCTACGGCATAGGCAACTTTCCGGCGTTTTAAATTTTCGACAGCATCAATTCCTTTACGGACAACGATGGCATCTGCACCATGCGACTGGTTAACCTGCATGATCTGGACAACATTATCCGCCAGCAATTCGCTTCCCGATCCCATTTCAACGGAAAGCGCATCCGTAGTGCAATACACAAGATCAAGATCGCCGGAATGGAGGCCTGCCCTTGTATCTTTTACCGCATCCATTTGTTTTATGAGCAACTTAATGCCATAGTTTTTGTATAGTGTACTATTTTCATTTGGCTCCATGCCGCCATTCATCAAAACAAGCCCTTCTACTCCCGTAAACGTGTTATACGCTACAGTCAGGTCCGGTTTACCGGACTTGCCGTCGACGGGTAGTTTTCCATCTTTAGAGCCCCAGTATGTGTAGGCGAAATAGCCACCAACGAGCAGCACAATAAAAATGACTACGTTCCGAACCGCCTTCACGGTTTTCTGTCCTTTTTCAGTAAGTTCCATGATATTTTTTGGTTTGTGGGTTTTATTTGAATAGACTATTTGAGCAGATCTTTATTTGCCGTTAACCATGATGTGTCTGTACCTGATTGACCTGCGTCATTGCCAGGATCATTTTCACTTTTCATAAAGGCAAATACGTCTACCTTACTGCTGTATTGTTCCAGCAGTTTCTGACCTGCATCATCCATTATGCCATTTTCCGCTTCCATTTTCATCAGCAAAGTTTCATGGTCATGTATCATGGACATCACTTCCGATTCATTTTCCGCTATCCGGTTGCGGGTTTCTTCCAAAGTAATTGTTTCAAATTCCGAAACTCCCAATAAGGAAGAAGCGCTGTGTGCGGCTTCTCTCCATATATTAGAAGTTTGAAGCTGGTCGCGTAAACGGCCAATTGTATTTGCTACAGATTCTGTGCTGCTTTCAAGGTTACTATACAGGCGATCGAAAAAATTATAGCTTTTTAGCATCTTTTGCTTGTCTTCCTGCATGATCTTTAATAATTTTTCATCTTCTGCCGCCTCCCGCCCAAAGTGGGCAATCTGGTCTTTCGCTTTATCGCGGGTATGCTGATCGGATTTTGGATCGGCGGACTGTTTTGCAAACTGAGCTGCATAATCCAGGTTTTTCTGCATTGATTCCTTTCTTTCAGCCATTTTTGTAGTATGCAGGGTGATCGCTTCCATCATCTTCTTAATACTTTGGCTAAATTTTGAAAGTACTCCGCGGCGATTGGCTACAACTACTTCCAGCAGTCCGGGCAGATCAGTTTTTATTAAAAAACGAGTCATCTTCCTGATTGCGCTCTTCCACCTGGCTATAAGAACATTACGCATTATAAAGATTGTTCCAATGATACCTATCATTAATAATAACTTACCCATTTCTATCCCAAAATCTACCCAGTTGCGAATGGTTTTGGTTATAAACGGAAGCAGGAAATAGCCGACTAAAAGGAAAATAGCTACCATTAGGGCAGTAATACCCATACGCATTTTCCGCTCATCCGACGTTTCTAATGTATAGACGGATGAATTTTTTATTGCATCATTCATGATGGTTTGATTTTAGGTTTAAAAAGGTTATTAAATAAAAATTTACACAGATTGAAGCCTGTTGATATCCTTGTCTATGGTTGATTGTATATAGTCATGTGCCAAAGATATCAATCGTTCTGCTTTTTCAATTTTTTCAATGCCTTCTTTTCCCAGTGTTTTGGAGACTTCCATTTGTGTTTTCTCTTTGTTCATTGATTCATCTAGCTGTTGCTTTTGCAATTCCAGTTGCTGAAGCTGTTGTTGCAAATTTTTGATATTATCGTTATGAGCCTGAAGTACATTTTTCCTTTTTTGCAATTGATTATTTTTTTCTGATGAAGCGCCTTTTAGAAAGTCATCATTTTTTTGTTTAATGATCGTTTTATAGTGCCGGGCAGCTTCTATTAATTTTGCAGTATGGATTTCCTGCGATTCAAAGCTCATAAGCACCGCTTGCAGGACTACCTCCGGCGCTGCAATTCCTTTGGCTGCCATTTTTTCCTGGGTTTTTATGAGCTGTTGCCGAAATTCAAAGTAATCGGGACCCGGAAGATTTGCTTTCATAAGTTCATCTTCAAAAAACTTAACGAATGTAGGGTCAAGATGTTCCTTTTCATTAGTAATTTGCGGCAATGGCGTTACAAATGACGGGTCGGTTTGCATTGTGCCTGGTGAAGGAGAATCAGGGGTAATATTCACAGGGGCATGCAAGGGGAAAAAAGTGGGGGCTATAGCAGAAACCGGTTGCTTTACCTTACCGGAATTATCGTCCTGTTTTTTCATTTTATCGCCGGGCTCATCTGCAATAAATCCCTGTTGTTTTAAGAAGTCTTTTAATCCCATATTACTTTTTTGAAATGGATACACATGTCAATACCCTTAACGGTAAGATTAGTTCAATTAAAAAAATCGAGACCGTAAAGATATAGTTTTTGAAATAATTCCAATATCGTCTTTAGTGAAATGATGAGGAACGGTTTTCAGGATCTGTTACTGACTGACAGGAATTGGTTAGGGTGGAAAAATCACCATGAAGCCCTTATCATTAAATACCGGGATAAAATCAAAAAATGGATTAATTCAAATTTATGTAGTGGGTAGCCACGCATCTTAACATCGAATAAATTATCGATCAGGAACGGGGCTTTGTTTTTGGCAGTGGATCCTTAATTTTTGGCCCAGTGTGAACCCGCCTTTCACGAATATCATGAAAAAAGGGTTCCGGGTATGGATAATAGTGATGAATTGCTGAGATCAAAGAGCCTAAAAGGATATGTAAAATTCGTGCAATATAGGGCGCAACCCCGGAGTAGGGTAGGGGAAGACCAGGGGGAGCATAGGGGGACCCGTGGACTTGGCGTGGGCAGAACGTGCAGAAAACGTGGAGATGATGTGGACTAATACTCTTAACAATAACCCAGTTTTGTGGATAATTCCTGTAGAAATAAGCGAATTCATTGTAAAATTCCGCTATATGTGCCAGCACTAAAATACGGATTTTTAATCGAAATTCAAAGAAAATTTATAATTTAGATTGCGGGCGGGCGACAAAACTATTGTAACCACTTCTTTTTTAACGTACTTTTATTTTAGATAACTTCAAAAAAATCGATATCAAATGAAACAGGCTATAACAGGCAATTCAATTGTTAACATTAATGCCGTCGCTTCAGCCGTGTGGGACGCATTGATCCGGCCTGAATTAATAAAACAATATTTTTTTGGCACTGAAGCAATTTCTGACTGGAATGAAGGCAGCCCGATTATTTTTAAAGGTGCATGGGGGGATAAATTGTATGAAGACAAGGGAACGATCCTGATTGTGGAACCGGAAAAATTATTAAGATTCAGTTACTGGAGTTCCTTGTCGGGCATTGAGGATAAGCCGGAAAATTATCAAATAATAACTTATGAATTGTTTGATGAGGGTGGTGACAGTACCCTGTCTATAACCCAGGAAAATATCCCGGATGAAAATACGAAGATGCATTCTGAAAAAATCTGGAGAAAAGTACTGAACGACCTTAAGGGGTTACTTGAGAGAGACGAAAGTTAAAAGTTGAAGGTTAAAGGTTTTCAATAATCAATTTTTCATCACCAACCGCTTTTGCGAGCAAAACGATCTGCCCTAAATGATAAGCATCATGCTGAATTATTCCATGGATATTTTTGTAATAAGAAGCACTGTTGCCGGGGTATATTTTCCCGAGATCATCCTCATTAATTCCATGAAGGAATGCGATCCATTGTTGTTGAGAATTTTTCAAAGCCTTCAAATCATCCTGCCATGCTTTTTCTGATTGGTCCCTCACCGGGGTAAAATAATTGTCGGGGGGTGATTGGGTAATATTACCCTGTACACGCTGCAGCACATTCTCCCGCCAACTGGTGATATGTTTTACAATTTCCCAGATAGAATTCCATGAGGGATTCACCTTTTTCGCAGCTGTTTCTGCGGTTAAATTTTTCAATGTTCCCATCAATGTTACATCTACCCAGGGCTCCCCATTGTAGATATCTACAAAGAGTGTTGCTATTCGTTCCGTCTCTTTCATTGTTCTGTATTTTGAATTTAAATTTAAGAAAAATATTGTACGAAATGCCGGGACAGGTTATAAATAATTTAACGACAGACTTAAACATATAAGTGTATATCCGCTTCAGGGATAAGGTTATAGTTCGGCATGGTTGGATATTCATATTGCCAAATTAGAAAATCTGCAAATTATCACTTTTCTTTGCAGAGAGATGTCATTATTTATTACTTCATTAAACTCGGGCAGTAACGGCAATTGCTATTATATCGGAAATGATAGCGAAGCAATATTAGTAGACGCCGGTATATCCTGCAGGGAAACAGAAAAGCGTATGCGCCTGTTGGGTCTGACGATGAAAAAAGTAAAGGCTGTCTTCATTTCCCACGAGCATACTGATCACACCAGGGGTCTTGCCGGTGTTGCCGGCAAATATGACTTACCTGTATATATTACCGGCCACACTTCAAAGAACTGTTGTATGCCTGTAAAGAGGGAACTGGCCAGGGAATTAGTTGCTTATGAGACAGTGGATATCGGGGCGCTTGCCGTAACCGCGTTTCCAAAGCATCATGATGCTATAGATCCCCACAGTTTCATTGTTACCAGCAATGGTATAACAATCGGTGTTTTTACAGACATCGGTGCTTCCTGCGGGCATGTTACAAAATACTTCAGCCAATGCCATGCAGCATTCCTGGAGGCGAACTATGATGAAGAGTTACTGGAGAAAGGGAGGTACCCGCTGTATTTAAAAAATCGTATCCGGGGTGGCAAGGGTCATTTATCTAATAAGCAGGCATTGGAAATATTCACCAGGCACAAGCCGCCATTTATGACCCACCTGCTACTTTCGCATTTATCGGAAGAAAATAACAACCCGTTTGTAGTGCAACAATTATTCGACGATCATTCAGACGGAATTAAGATCGTCATAGCATCCCGTTATGAGCAAACAGCGATCTATGCGATTCAACAGGGAATGGAAGCCAGGCAAATGGCAAAATATACACCAGACATTTCATTGCGCCCAATGCAGTTAAGTTTGTTTTGATGAGTGAACGGTTCAGCCTATTTTGCGATGCAAAACGGAGTGAATAAAAGTCTCTTTCGCTAAATATTTTGTAGCGAAGATGCCATCGGAGGACAATCAATAGTATCATAAAATTAAGAAACCCGCATTTTAATTTCAGGGAATTATCCATCGTCAATTATCATTTTACCTGCTTTGTTTCGCATCTTTTATCAGGCCTTCTTCATCCCATCCTGCGTCGCCGCCAAAGTGGATATTTTGATTGTCTGCTTTGATGATGTCTTCCAGTTCTTCAATCAGTTGCCGGGCGGTATTAATGTATTGCTCCTCCTCACGGATGGAAGATAATTTTTTCATATTTAATTCATCTAATTTAATAAAAGTCCGCGCGCTTCGCTGTGTTGTATAGGCACGGTATCCTAAAAATTTCATAACGTCTACGCCCAGCCTCAATGCAGTATCCAACGTTTCACGGTAAACATGGAGCATGCCCGCGTTCATCTGGTCGTAGGCATCTGTTCGGTTGGTAGACCTTACCAGCATCCGCAGGTCGGGGAAATGTTTCTTTATGGTTTCGATCATCTCCAGCCGCTTTGCCGCCTCGTCAATGGCAATGACGATGATCTTTGCTTTGGCGGCACCGGCGGCATGAAGCAGGTCGTACCGTGAAGCATCGCCATAGAATACTTTAAAGCCCATCTTTCGAAGGAGGTCCACCCTGTCTGAATCGATATCTAAAATGGTAGTATTGATATTATGCGCTCTCAGGAAGCGGCCGATGGTATTTCCAAAATGTCCAAAACCCGCGATGATAACGGGATTGCTTTCGTCTATGATATCCGGGTCTCTTTCCTCCACTGCTTTTTTGGTTCCCAGTTTAGGCAATAGAATTTTTTCATTCAGCAACATCAGCATCGGGGTAAGGGCCATGCTGACCGCCACTACCGCTACCAATATGTCGACCATGTTCTGGGGCAATACGCCTTCAGTGGAAGTGAAGGAAAATAATACGAATGCAAACTCACCTACCTGGCTAAGTGCAAATGCAAAAATCATATTCTGGTCGGTACCCAGTTTAAATATTTTGCCCAGCAGGAATAATACCAGCCCTTTAGTGAGCATAAGCAGGAGCACAAGGCCCAGGATCATCCCCGGCCGTTGAAGAATTAGCGTAAAATTGATAGAAGCTCCTACAGCGAGGAAGAAAAGACCCAGCAATAAGCCCTTAAATGGCTCGATATCGCTCTCCAGTTCATGGCGGTATTCACTGTTGGCAAGTACCACGCCTGCGAGGAAGGTACCCAACGCGGGGCTTAAACCCACCTGTGTCATGAGTACCGCGATCCCAACGATCAATAGAAGGGCGGTTGCGGTAAATACTTCCCGCAACCTGGTAGCTGCAACAATCCGAAAGACGGGTTTTATGATATACCTGCCTCCTGCTATGATAACCCCAACAGAGCCAAGCGTAACAAGGGTATGACCCCAGCCGGGCAGCCTGCCTACCCAGGTGGAAACGGCTACATCATCCACGTTAATAGCTGGTGAATAGGTAGCCAATAAGGGTAATAATGCGAGCATTGGTATCACAGCAATATCCTGGAACAACAACACAGAAAAAGCGCTTTGTCCGGAAGCTGATTTCATGAATCCCTTTTCGGTCAGTGTTTGCAATACAATAGCGGTAGAGGAAAGAGAGAGGATCATGCCGGCTGCCAGGGCGGGTTGCCAGTTCAATCCAAAAAGCAACCCTGCGCCAGCCAAAAGAAAAGCAGTGACCAATACCTGTAATCCTCCCAATCCAACAATCGGCTTACGCAATTTCCATAACAGTTCGGGTTCCAGTTCAAGGCCAATTATGAAAAGCATCATCACTACACCAAACTCGGCAAAATGCATCAGGCTTTCCCCTTCCTGGCCTATAAAACCAAGTACAAACGGGCCGATCAGTACACCTGCAAGCAAATAGCCCAAAACGGAACCGAGGCCTGTTTTTTTTGCAAGCGGTACCATTACAACTGCCGCTGCCAGGTATATCATTGCCTGGAAAAGAAATGAATGTTGGTCCATACTGAATTATGATTGTAAAGGTGTGGGAATTGGGTTAAGATCATTCATATAGACTACCTGCTGCCATTCGCCGGCGGTTATTCTCCCGCTTTCCAGGCCAATCAGCATTTCTTCAAATTGGCAAGCATGCAATTCAATATCCGTGTCGTTTAGTTTATGTGTACCGTGTACCACGAAAGGAGGGAGCCACTGCATCCCGCATAAATTAGCGGTCTGTTCAAAGGGAACAAGCAGTTCTTTTATGGTGTACCTGTTGCGGCCCTCCTTACTGTACACTTCTTTTGATCCACCACAGGAAATAGCATTCATGATTTGTTTCCCGGCCAGGGCGTTACCACCGGAACCATAGGCCCAGCCATGCTCCAGCACAAGATCCTGCCATTGCTTTATTATTGCGGGAGCACTATACCAATAAAAAGGATGTTGCATTACGATAATATCATGCTGCAACAATAATCGTTTTTCATAATCCACATCAATATCCATATCCGGGTACAACTGGTAAAGATCATGAAAGATGACATTGTCAATTTGCTCTGCATGTTTTATGAGTCTTTTATGCACCCTTGATTTTTCTAAAGCGGGATGTGCAAATAAGATGAGTATTTTTTTTGCCATAATGCGATTTGGTATTGCAATTTAATAAGAAGATATTGAAGATGATATTGGGATTTTGGAAATGATATTGGAATATCTCAATATCTCAATATCCCAATATATTTGCACCATGTTTGACCAGATCAATGACTATGTAACTAAGTGCACTGCTATATCCAGGGAAGAATTGGTCTATTTTAATTCAATACTGGAGTATAAATCGGTGCCTAAGAAAACAATCCTGTTGCGTGAAGGTGATGTATGCAATTTTGAAGCATATATCATCAAAGGCTGTATCCGCAATTATTATATTGACGAGAACGGTTTTGAAGTCACCCTTCAGTTTGCTATAGAAGACTGGTGGGTGAGTGATATCGCCAGTTTCCATGATCATACTCCCGCTAATTTGTTTATCGAGACGCTGGAAGATTGCGAACTGCTGGTCCTATCACCCCAAACTAAAGAGGAGTTGTTGGCGAAGGTTCCCAAACTGGAGCGGGTATTCCGTATAATGGTGCAACGAAACCTGGCAGTACTGCAAAGTCGTCTGTTTAAAACAATCGCCACCTCCGCGCAGGATAAATACCTGGATTTTTTAAATCGTTATCCCGCCATCCCCCAGCGGGTGGCTCAGCATTATATTGCATCTTACCTAGGCATATCCGCCGAATTCCTCAGTAAGGTTAGAACAAAAATGGCTAAAAAATAATTAGCTAATGTGCTAATGTGCTAATTTGCTAATTTGAAAATGGGAGCGGGGTTTTGAATGCGTGGGCGGATAGGTGGTAATGGTGGTCGATATTTCTTGTCCTGGTTCAATGGACCGGTTGCAATATTATAGGATATTTGCTTTTTAAAAATAATTTTTATGGACAACAAAATATTGGGGCTTCATCATATTACAGCCATTGCAGGCAATGCTAAACGCAACTATGATTTTTACACCAGGATACTTGGTCTAAGAATGGTGAAAAAAACTGTTAATTTCGATGACCCGGGGACCTATCATTTTTATTTCGGCGACGAAACAGGTACCCCGGGCTCGATCCTCACTTTCTTTCCATGGGAAGGAATTGGCGCGGGCCGCACCGGTACAGGAATGGCCACGGAAATCGGTTATTCAGTACCTGCAGGCAGTCTTAATTTTTGGTCTGACCGTTTTAAGAAATTCGACGTAAGCCATGATAATATCGCCGAAAGATTTGGCGAACAATTGTTGCCATTTACTGATCCGGATGGATTAAAAATTAACTTTATCCTATCCGGACCGGAAGACAAAAGAAAGCCCTGGGAAACCACTGAAGTGACTGCCAAAGAGGCCGTTAAAGGATTTCACAATATTGTATTAAACCTAAAGAATATTAAAGGCACGGCTGAAATTCTTACGGATGTTTTTGATTACCGTCTTGAGAAACAGGAAGGAAATCATTACCGTTTTATTACAGATGCGATTGAAAATGCCGCTATTGTGGACCTGGTGGAATCTCCTGATGAAGATCGTGGAATTAACGCCGCAGGCACCAATCATCATGTGGCATTCCGGGTTAAGAATGAAGACATATTGATGGCTTTCCGCGAAAAGATCGCGGCCAGGGGACTGGGCATTACGCCAAAAATAGACAGGGATTATTTCTTCTCTTTGTATTTCAGGGAACCCGGCGGAGTATTATTTGAGCTGGCTACGGATAATCCTGGTTTTGCTACAGATGAAACGGTTGCTGAATTGGGAAGCAGTCTCCGGTTGCCAAAACAATATGAGCAATCCCGTGCTAAAATTGAGGCAGTGTTGCCAAGGCTGAATTAGGCGTTCCCGGGGTGAGACTGGGACCGCCCGGAAGATTCAAACGAAATTTATGGTGGATGTATTACTGGAACAATATGACAAAGGGCAACAATCTTTTGTCATTAGAAATGCAAAAGATAAATTAGCAGAAATGGTAATGGATATTTCCGGGAATATTATAACGGTATACCATACGGAAGTTTTTCCCGGGGCGGAAGGAAAAGGACTGGGCAAGATCTTGTTGAAAACAATGGTGGAATATGCCAGGCAAAACGGGTTAAAAGTGAAACCGCTTTGTGTGTTTGTACAGGCTCAGTTTAAACGGCATCCTGATTTATATTCAGATCTGTGGCAAAAAGGTTAAGCCTAGCACGCCAATGGCGAAGCGGCTCTTCACTTAACCATTGGCAGAGGCAAATATATTCGCAGCCTGGTTTGACTCCTTAACAGATTGAATGGATTGGAGAAAGATGGGTAGCCGTGGTTAATTTCGATTTCAAAAATATTAATATGCATCAGAAAAAAATTATATCGGCAGGGCGAAAATTAAGTGAGGCAAACAGGGTGCTGATCATGGTTCATGGCCGGGGCGGATCCCCGGAGGATATCTTATCCTTATCAGCTCACCTTAATGTAAGCGATTATGCTCTACTGGCACCCGAAGCCACTAATCATAGCTGGTACCCTCAATCCTTTCTTGCTCCTCCCGTAACAAATGAACCATGGTTGTCATCAGCTTTACAGTTGCTCAACGATATCGTACAGGAGGTGGTTAACGGCGGCATCGCCAAAGAAAATATATTCTTCCTGGGTTTTTCGCAGGGAGCATGTCTGACGCTTGAGTTTGTGACAAGAAATGCTGCCAGGTATGGTGGGGTAGTAGCTTTTACCGGTGGACTGATCGGCGATAAGATCTATAAGGAAAACTACCACGGAGATTTTGCAAACACGCCAATATTAGTTGCCACCAGTAACCCCGATCCCCACGTACCCGTGGAAAGAGTGTATGCAAGTACCAATATCCTGAAAAGCATGAATGCATCCGTTACTGAAGAGGTATATGCCAATATGGGGCATACCATTAACCAGGATGAAATTGAAAAGGCAAACAACTTAATTTTTAAGAGCGAAACGGGAAATTTGACTGCCATTAATTAACCGATATCAGGATCCCGCGAATTTTTTCATAACAGGTAACTTACAATTTAAAACAGGGCGGCAGGCCAGGGAAACAAGAAGAGCATCTCAAAAACTCATCCTGGTTCCTTGTTGAATGATCGCATTAAATGTTTGATTGGATTCTATATCCTTACGTTTACCGTGATCACGTTCCGCCTTCAATGGTATACGCATCCCGTTTGCACCTTCCACCTGTTCAATTTCAATATCTGTCCTGTTCCTGCCGATCGTTAAGCTACCACTTGCTTTGGCGCCTTGCCTGATTATTAATACACCATCATAATATACAGGCCGTGTTACTGAAAAACTTACACGTTGTGCCTGTTTCTTTTCCTGGTTCATATCAGGCGTTCCGGTGAGTGCCAGGTTCACCATCACCTGGGAATTAATATAGATTTCTTTTTTTTCAGGTTCTTTTACGGCAGGGCGCTCTTCTTTTTCATTATTTTCAACAGGCTTTTGGAGAGGATCTTTTATTTCATTTTTTGTACCCCTTTTCGGCTTTTCCCCTCTTACAGGTATTTTATTTTCTTCCTGTACAGGAATCGCATTTTTTTCATTTACTATCTCATCCATTACGGCAATTCTCTTGTCGGTCTGTGGTAATTGAATATTATCCGTGGAGGGAAGCGATGGGTCATCCGTTTTACTGACGGGGGGTGTATTTTGCACAACCTGCTTCAGACTGTCATTTTGAGATACAACTGTTTCCGTGGTTTTAGCGCCCCTGATTGCGATTACAGCAAAAATGCTAATACCAAGCAACAGTAAACCGAGGATCATCAGGGAAAGCTTTTTATTTGCCAGGAGCTTATTTGACAGTATCTTTTGTTTGTATAATTGGAAAGCCGCAAGTGGTTTTGCCAGTTCTACCCTTGTTTCCAAAGAAGATGAATCTTCCAGTACCCTGGTGGGTTGCAGGGTTTCCCCTGTACTTTTAGCAGCAAATACAGTTTCCTGTGCTTTCCGAAGGACGTTTATATCAATCTCCCTGTAATGCGGGAAAGCAGTTATAAGTGCCTGCTGAAAGGCTCTTGCATTGGGATAACGTTGTTCCGGATTTTTATCCATTGCCTTCAAAACTATTTCGCTGAGCGCCCTGGGCACCAGGGGATAAAATTTTTCCGGGGGCTTTATTTTTGATTTTAATATAGCCTGCATCAGGTTAAAATCGGTATCCCCTTCGAAAGGAATTTTTCCAGAAATCAGTTCATATAACGTTGCACCCATTGAATAAATATCGGAAGCCGCCGAAGCATCTTTTCCTTCAATGAGTTCCGGGGCCATGAATTCAAGGGTTCCTACAATTTTATTTACCTGTGTCATTTTTTGTTCACCCGCAACTTTTGCTATTCCAAAATCCATCAGCTTCAGTACTGCCTCGTTGGTGATCATCAGGTTGGCCGGCTTAATATCGCGGTGAAAAATATTTTTTCTATGTGCATGTTGCAGCCCTTCCAATGCCTGGATAAAAACGGGCACGACAAATTCAGCAGGAAGTACCCGGTACTTTTTCAGCAGGTCATCCAGGCTGGTTCCTTCCACATATTCCATCACCATAAAATGATGCCCTCCCTGTTCAATGAAATTGTAAATAACCGCAATATTCGGATGCAGGAGCTGTGCTAATATCCTGGCTTCCTTTTTAAATCTTTCTAAAAACTGGGGTTGCAGGGTAAGTTGAGGGTGCAGCATTTTTAAGGCAACTTCCCTACCCAACATATTGTCTGTTGCCCGAAATACATTTCCCATGCCTCCCTCTCCCAAATGGGCATTTATTTCATAACTATGTATACGTTCTCCGATCATAAATTAGTAATGTTAGCCGGCAGATCTGCATCTCTTGTTAATTTGGGCAGATTTACATCTCTTGTTGATTTTGAAATAATTTCTTTTGATATATTTTCTATTTCAGCCAGTACAACCGTAATGTTGTCCAGGCCGCCCCTTCTTTTGGCTTCTGCAATAAAATAATCAGCAGCTTCCATTAGTGATTCATACCCTAGAACAGCCGCTATTTCAGTATCATCCAGGTAATCATATAATCCGTCTGAACAAATCATCAGGCGGTCGCCTTGTTCGAATGCTGCGGTGCATTTTCCCCTGTCGACACGTACATCCGCCTTGGTACCCATTGCATTGATGAGAATATTTCTTTGCGGATGAGTATCTGCTTCTTTCGCCGTAATATCTCCGTTATTTACTAATTGCTGCACATAAGTGTGGTCTTCGGTGATCCTTGTGATCAACTTGTTTTTATAGAGATAAGCACGGCTATCGCCTGCATGCGCATAATAAATCTTTTGGCCAACAACTGCGAGGGCGGTACAGGTTGTCCCCATCCCGCGATACTGTTCATTTGCCGAAGCAAGGTCAAATATCTTTTTATTAGCGGTATTAAAAGCTTTTGCAAGGATCTTTTCAGTGTCGCTTTCAAAGGTATTTTTATAGTACTCCCCGCTGATGATTTCTACCGCAAGCTTACTTGCAATTTCGCCTGCAAGATGTCCGCCCATTCCGTCGGCGACAATTAGTAAATATCCCTTTTCGCGGAGGATATCTTCGTCAGCAATGCGATAGAAGGAAGCCGAATCTTCATTATTTGTTCTCACATTTCCCAGGTCGGTTTTGATCACTACCCTTACACCCGGATTGTTTTGCATTACCGGTGGCGTGCCGGTTTCCCGCTGCTCCTCAATATTCTTATTTTTTTTCTTCCAGAACATCCTCACTTATTATTTTTTTCAAGATTAAATTCGTAGGAAATTCGCCGTGGAGTTAGGACTACCTGCACGTCTTTGTCTCTATAGCCATCTGCATGGATCGTAAACTCGAATTTATCTCCTTCTTTTCCATTAACCGTATGGGGAAGGGGCAGGTGGGAGCCATCATTTAAAATAAGTTCAGCATTTGCAATTCCTGGTGCATTTATTATAATTTTATTTTCTGCTTTCCCCGGTTCCGCTATTTTCTCTTCCTCTTTTTTTTCAAATACCCTGTCATCCGTTTTTACTTCCTCCTTATTGCTAATTTCGCCATCCTTATAATCGATCAGGGAAAATAAGACAAGCAACACCGCGATGACTGCAATCCCCGGTAACAGTAATTTTTTTACACCTGGAGGGATTTTAAGATTTCTGTTGGAATCCGTAACATCCTTTTTACCTAATATGGCTTCAATTCCTGCGGCGCTGATCCGGTTTGCCGGATTCACTTTCAGGCTTTTCTCAATAATGGTTACCAGTTTTTCTGAAATTAAAGGTATTAATAAAACAGGGTCAGTGTAACTGCCCTTCATGATCATTGATTGAAATGTAACCGGGTTAGGAGCTTCGAAAGGCATATACCCTGTTACTAATTCATAGGTCATTACGGCAAGGGCCCACACATCCGATTTTAGTTCGGGCTCCTGCCGAAACTGTTCGGGAGAAAGGTATTCTGTAGTACCTACAATAGAACCAACTTGCGTAAGCTTCGGTGAATATTTATGTTTAGCGATCCCAAAATCAAGCATCTTGACCGTACCATCGGGCTGTATTTTAAAGTTTTGCGGCTTGATATCCCTGTGTATAATACCTTTTTTGTGAAGGTATACAAGCGCTGAAACGACCTGGCGGAGAATATCTTCTGTTTCTTCGTTGGAAAGTCTCCCTTTCCTGTGTAATAGTGTATCCAGCGTTTCACCATCTACATATTCCATCACGATGCAATGCTTCTCCCCGCATTTGGTAAATTCATATAAACGGGCAATATTTGGATGAATAATGGAAGATTGAATATATGCCTCATTTTTGAAACGGTCTGCGAGTGCCGCCTGGTACAATAATTTTACAGCCGCATACCTGTTCAAAGAGCTGTTATAGGCTTTATATACTTCACCCATGCCACCCGATCCTAAACGCTCACCCAGGCGGTAGCCGGCAACTTCAGTAACCTGGTCATATGCGGATCCCATTTACAAATGGTTTAAATGCTGACTGTTGATGGATAAGATCAATTGTTATTGGTTAAACCTTTAATCATTTAATTCGCCACTTTTTTTCTACCCATTAATTCCAGTCCATATTTTATAGGCACTGCGAAAGAAATCTGGGTGCCTCTAGCATCGGATTTTCCCGCATAATACAGGCCGATCACGTTTCCTTCATCATCAAACATCGGACCCCCGCTATTTCCCGATCCGGTAGCGTTGATGGTTAACTGGTAGGAATCGCCAAAGGCGCTGTAGGTGAGATTTTTATCTGATGTGGCAGGTATGATCCTACCAATATTCCCTGTAGTTACAGTTGGTGTTGGCACGGTACTGAACTGACTGTTGGGTTTGAAGGGATCGTTTGATTTACGAACAACATATTGCTCAGGTGCCACACCAGGGTAACCCATTACTGTTACAGTCTGGCCCGGTTTAACATTATCATAGTTATCTTTCATAGTTACTTTGGATAAGGACTCAGGCAGCTCAACTTTGATCATGGCTACATCATGATCATCAGAAGGCGTAGCAGATTGTACGGGTCTCCTGAGGGTTGTATTTGCAAAGATTACATTCATATAGGTGTTGCGTCCTTTTACAGATCCTTCATTCACCCTTTGCCCGCCGATCATAGTTGATTCCGAAGGCACCCAGCCAAAAACGTCCTGGGGTGTTACTGTAAAATTGGGTACTATTACAAGTTTGCCGCCTTCATTTTTTACTAAAACACCGGGAAATGCATACTCAGCAAAGCCGTACCTCGTGTTCCAGTTGGTGGCAACATGACGGTTGGTAAGTATAAACCCGTCTTCAGAAACAACAAAGCCTGAACCGCTGGCACCGGAAAAGCCGATGGGAGTACCAATGGGAACATTTTTTTTCACGTCAATAAAAGGTTCAATTTCTCCCCTGCCGTTTTGAATATACAGGGCGGTATATTTGCTCAACCCATCTGTACCTTTTATCGCCTCGTATTTATGCCATAACTCATCACTGGTATTAGCATCAAATAATTGCCATCCAAATTCAATCTGAACCACTTTATCTAAATTTTCCCTGGCTATTTGTTCCGGTGATCTTTTATTCTTTGTTGTAGAATCCTGAATGATATTGTTTACAATTTTAGTCTCCCCCGGTTTAGGAAATAATTTGTCTCTGAAAGCATAGCCCAGCGCAATCAACACAATAAGAATTCCTCCCAGGATCATCGCCATTTTATTGGTTGATTTTTTTCTTTCGCTTACCAGCATTCTTTCCACCGTCTGTTTTCCCAGGCCCGTTTTTACAGGTTCCGGGGGGCTTATTGCCGTATGCTGAATATCGGTGATCGTGGTGGGTCTGATCGTTGTTGGTATCTCTACTACCCTTGTTGCGGACATCATGTCCTGTGGACGCGGGTAGACGTCGAATGAGAAAACAGGGCCATTTAAACCCAATTGTACTTCATCCCCGACTGTTAGGGGAACAGTGCCTTTTACCCTGTTCTTATTTACAAATATGCCGTTGCGGCTGTTATTATCTGTGATGGTAAAGGATGGAGGATAGGAGCTTAGCTTTACAATTTTACCATGTTCCCGGCTTACAATGGTCTCCTGTTCGGGGTCAAACTGGATATCACTGCCTGATGCCCGGCCAATTGACAACTCCGGTTTACTGAATTCAAACTCTTCAACCTGGTTGGCTTTTGTGCCTGATACATGCCTGATGACATATCGTTCAATAGTTGTGCTCATGCTCTTGGGTTTTAATAAATGAATGAAATACTTTTAATATATATGCAGGGTACTGAGATTTGAAAAACAAAACAGGTTTAACGGGGATAGGAAATCCGGAATAATCTAAAGTACATGCTGATAGTTACTTTAATACAAAATTCCGCTATCCTATTTAAAGCGCAAATACCTAATGGTATGTACTCTTTTACCTGGACGTTAATTTCTTACAAAGAGGTTGTTTATAGGAGGGGATAGGATTGATACCTGAAATTAAAGATAATGACTTTAGAAATTACTTTTGAACTTTTTATTTAGGGCCTGGAAGAAATGATTTTTTAGGGACAACAATTAAGGCTCCTGTGATAATGGCGGCAGGTTTAGTAACAAGCGAACACCCCGGATTCTTTCAAAACAGAATAGCGGGCCTGGTGACGGGAGGAAAAATTGAATTTTGCTGGTTGACGGAACCCTGTGTGGAATCCGGTCCGGACGCCCTCGCCTGACCAGATACTACCAGCTAACGCACAATGGTGGTACCCGGTCCGGACGCCCTCGCCTGACCAGATGCCAATATAGTTTCCATTAAAATCATGAACAACCTGGTGAACTTTTACAAGTTCTACTCCATTCCCTTTTTGATGAAAATGCAATAATAGATGTAGATTGCGAAAAGTTGGACGTCCAAAACATTCAGGTATCCTCACATGATTAACAGGGTTTAAAGAAGAGGATCGGGAAATTGCAGGTCAGTACTGATACTTTGATATATAGTAAAAGTTTCGCAAAGGAGAAGAAACATTATCCGCTTCTGATACCAAAACAAACAATGCAGGGTCAAATAATTTGTGAGGATAAATAAACCATGCTAATTATTTAAAGAATTGGAAAAAGTACTTTGCAGAAAATTGTCCAGGAATTTGTAAGGATTTGAATAAATAAAAATACCAGGCCATGAAAAAAAAATTATTTTACAGTATAGTACTCCTGCTGGTTTATATTGCATCACCCGGGCAACAAAAGGTTGCCCGCCTGATTGTGCGGGGAGATGACATGGGCTTTACACATGCAGGTAACGAAGCTTTGATCAATGTTAATAAAAAAGGCATTGAAACTTCCATTGAGGTAATTGTAGTGTCTCCGTGGTTTCCGGAAGCTGTGAAACTGCTGCAGCAAAACCCGGGTGTAGATGTAGGCATTCATTTAGCGCTTACCAGCGAATGGGAGAATTTAAAATGGAGGCCTTTAACTGATTGCGCGAGCCTGACAGACAGCAACGGTTATTTCTACCCGATGGTATACCCGAACAAAAACTATCCCGGTCAGTCAATAAAAGAAAATCATTGGAAATTAGCCGATATCGAAAAGGAGTTTCGTGCCCAGATAACACTGGCTATCAGGAAAATTCCACGGATCAGTCATATTTCCGCCCATATGGGTTGTGCAGACATAGATAAGGATGTTAAGGCGCTTGTAAAAAAATTAGTGCAGGAATATAATATCGATATTGATCCGAAGGAACTGGGGGTACAATCAACCGGGTACAAAGGACCAAGTGGCACGGTTGAGGAAAAGCTAAAAAGTTTTTTAAACATGCTTGATAGCTTTAAGCCCGGTGAAACTTATTTATTTGTCGACCATCCTGCATTGGACGGTCCTGAAATGAGGGCAATTTATCATATCGGCTATGAAAATGTGGCTGCAGACCGGCAGGGGGTAACAGATGTATGGACGAATCCATTAGTAATGGAAGCTATACGAAAGAAAAATATTCAACTTATTAGCTACGCCGATTTAAGAAAGTAATGGTGAAAGGTGGGCAATGGGCAATGGGCAATGGGCAATGAGCAATGGGCAATGGGCAATAGGCAATGGGCAATGAGTACTTGGAAACGATTCACCAATTAATGCGTCAATTTTATAATAGTATAACAACAATAACTTAATTCATATGACCGGGACAATTCCTCCAACTCAAACTGCCACACAAAGATTGCTTTCCCTTGATTTTTTACGTGGGCTTATCATGGTGCTGCTTGTAATGTCATCTACAGGGGTGTATGATTATTTATACGATAAAACAAAAGGACAATCATTTAATGTATTCTTTGAACAATTTGTTCATCACCCCTGGAATGGCTTACGTTTCTGGGATTTGATTCAGCCTGCATTTATGTTCATGGCCGGGACGGCCATGGCATTTTCGTTGAATAAGCAATGGTCCAAGGGGGTTACCTGGAATGAATCATTTAAAAAAATACTTAAGCGTTGTTGCTGGTTATTCTTTTGGGGAGTATTGGATTATGCGGTTCGCCCCAATGGCCTTTCTTTTGAATTATGGGATATACTTACCCAGCTTTCCTTCACAACGCTGGTGGCTTTTCTAATTTTTCGCTGGAGCAACCTGGCGCAGGTAATTGTGTGTATTGGATTATTATTACTTACAGAGATATTGTACCGGTATACGAATATACCCGGCTTTGATCAGCCATTTACTGACCAGCACAATTTTGGCAATTACATGGATACGGTTCTTATGAATAAGATCAATTCGGGCGGCTGGGTGGCTATTAATTGTATTCCTACTGCTGTTCATACCATTGCCGGCGCGCTGGCAGGGAAAATCTTATTAGGGAATAAGAAAAAAGTTCAGCCATTGTTATTATGGGGCCTTGGTTGCCTTGTTGTGGGTTTTGGATTGGATTATGCAGGCATTACTCCGATTATCAAAAGAATCGCAACAAGTTCATTTACCATTGCTTCATTGGGCTGGTGTTTATGGTTCCTTGCTGTTAGTTACTGGTGGATTGATATCAAAGGCCATCGTAAATATTTATTATTCTTTACGGTTGTGGGAATGAACTCTATTTTTATTTATGTATTTATGGAAATCGTGGGCGGGCGCTTTTTCAATGATTATATATCCGCTATTTCCAATGGGGTAATGGATTGGTTCCATATGGCTGAAATGCCGAAATTCATCATCGCTGCAATATGTATCTTTACAATGGAGTGGCTGCTGTGTTATTTTCTTTATAGAAAAAAGATATTTTTCAAATTATAGTCTCGAGGGCCAAAGAACAAACAAACTATTTTTAGTTTTTTAAATCGCTCATTACCTATTTTCGGACAGGAACAGCCGTATTTAATAAAAACAAATTTATATTAATCACATAGGTGTAAAGAGCACACAAGTTTATTATAACCACATAGGTGTATAGGGCAAATAAGTTTATTATAACCACATAGGCACATAGGGCACATAAGTTTATTATAACCAC
>JBDTWP010000071.1:0-21303 GCA_040006615.1 Ferruginibacter sp. | reverse complement strand
GGCAGATTTTAAAAGAAGAACATTCCTGTTAAGCACGGGGAAGCAAATCAAATTAAACGGTAATAGTATGGCTATTGGAAAATCTTTGGAGATCGGCGAAGGCTATGCACCAAATATATTTTCCGGAACTGCTGATCAATCTTTGGAGAAATCAACGGTTATAGTGTCCAATCCTTACAAATTAACAGTAGAAGAAATCATGGAACTGGCAGATTATAATATACGTTTATGGATGGATCTGAAAGATAATATCCGCAGACACGGATTAAATAACCCGAAGATTTTTAACAGCGATGCCTTGAGGTAAGGGGAACTTCTCCTCTAATTCAAAATTATTTTGCAAGGTTGAAAGTCATGACTGTCAAATTTTCCGGTACTTATTTTCCCTGCTTAGTTCGTAATAAGCGTAGGAAGTTGCGGATAAAATAAAAAGAAACAGGTGACTGTATAATCAGCAAGCCAACCCTCGATAGACACCGTAATGTTTTAAAACAATCCGGGCTGATCGATTTTGTTTCAAAAGGTAAAGGAGATCCAAATATTATTTATAAGATTTTGGATGTGAGAAATCAAACAGAGGAAGTAACGGATCAAGCTGAAGTAGTAACAAAAGTAGTAACAGACGAAGTAAAGAAGGCAAATAATATTACTACTTCTGTTGTTTCCCCCTTTACTTCTGATGATGCATATAAACAGAGTAAGAGTAAAGAGAAAGAGCTTTTTGTAGTTGTATCCGGTGAAAAAAAAATTTTTCATTTTCTTCTAAAACTTTTTGAAACCGATGAAGGATTGCAGGAGAACTACGAGCAAAAAGGATTACCGCCCGGAAATTTTCCGGATGCATTAGAGCAGTGGATGATCCAGAATAATGGGGCAGAGTATGATGATTTTTGAAAAGCCAGGAAACATTTCCTGTTCTGGATGCCAAATTATAAAAGGGTAAACGAAAAAAATCATGTATCAAAACACAACACCCTCAATAGGAAAACTGTTACCAAATGGCGAACGACGGATATGGACTATGCCGCCGGACTTTAATGAGATCACCCTAACAGCGGAAGAGATTGAATATGCGCTCTACGATGCCAGGTGTGAAAAGTATTTTGCGGAAAAGGAGCGTACCGAAAAAGAATGTAAAGCGCAGGAATTACTAAACTGCTTTAGCCCGTTTACAACTACCCAATTAACAGAGTATATATTAAAAAATCATCCACATTTTGTTATAGATCAGCAAAGTGAAAAGGTATTTAACCTTCTCTGCCAGTATTTTACAAATGATCCTGCCTTTGAGAAAAGTGGTTATAGCTTGACAAAAGGCATCATGCTTACTGGACCGGTAGGGGTAGGCAAAACTGAACTTCTGAAAATCTTTAGTAAAAACAAGCGCCAATGTTTCCACTTAATCTCAGTTCTTGAAATTGAAACGGCCTTCCTGAAAAATGGGGTTGATTTTTATAAATCCTATATTGGCATGGTACCAGGCTGGGGTAATTCAACTCGATGCTTTTATCAAAAATCAGTTGGTTGGGCCTTTGATGATATTGGCCGGGAAAGCATAGTTTTTGATTTCGGCAATAAATCAGACGTGGTTAGTAAAATTATTCAAACCCGGTACCTCAATAAAAATAAAATTCCATTCAATTGCCTGCACCTTACAACCAATCTTACTCCTGCAGAAATTGAAAGCAGGTATGATTATGCGGTGAAGAGCAGGTTGAGGAAAATGTTTAATTATATTTTGGTGGAGGGGAAAGATAGAAGGTGAGATTATGCGATAATCACTTAAAGCTTTATTGTATAAGGTTGGATGATAAGATTATTATTGTAGGAAATGGTGGACCTAAAAATGTCAGAGCCTGGCAAAACGATATTAAACTTAGACGAAAAGTAAAGGAAAAGATGCATTATTCAAAAATCATCCATACGAGGCGGAAAGATGGTAGCCTGAGAATATCTCTAAATGGATTAAAGTTTGAAGGGGATTTGATGCTAACACGTTAAAAATATTTTATGCAAAATTTTGATGATATAGATGTGAATTATTCAAGTAAGTTGGTAAATGATTTGCTAAGCAAAATTAAGCCTGAAGAACAGGAACAGATAGATTACAAAATGAAACTTGCGGCTAAGATTTAGGCTGGCCTTAAATCAAAAGGGTGGAAAAGCCTTGATTTAGCCAGAGCATTAAACCTGAAAAGCCCCTCCCTTGTTTCCAAATGGTTGAATGGTACACACAATTTTACAATTGACACGCTGGTAGATATTCAGCAGGTACTTGGCATTAAATGGTTGGATGTAGAATTGACAGAAACACCGCAAAGGGATTGCCAATAGCAGGTACCCTACACCTTATGAACATTATATACTTCTCCACATAATTAATCGATTTATATTCAGGTGGTGAGCGCATTAATAAGGGAAACAGGGTATATTAAGCTAAGGAAGACGGAGGAAGGGTTGTTTGTGAGGTAAGGTGTTAAATGCACCGGAAAAGAGATTTTTTGTGGGGCTTAGGTGTTGGTAAGAGAACTAACAGCAGCAAAAACTCTGCTCCCTGTGCCAGCAACGCAATGGCAGTTGTCAATATTTTACTTTTAAAAAAATGCAGGAAAACTCCGTAACAAATTCATAATATAAACAAACAGGTAAAGCAATACCTAAAATTCGGAAAAATAGTTAACTTTAAATGCCTCACTAACCCCAAAAAAAATTACTATCTGCAATTTTTTTGTAGAAATCATTTAATTTTTATCTTGCCGCAACGCCGTAACAAAATTTCTATTTTGGTTCCGCTTTTATTGTCAACTTAAATAAAACTGGTATGAAAAAGCTGCTTACATTATTGCTGGTTGTTCTCCTGTTACAAAATGCTTTTGCCACTGTATGGCTGGTTGACAATAACCCAAACAGCCCAACACCTTACCATAATGTACAGGATGTTATAAACAATCATGCGTTGGATGGTGATACAATAATGGTGGCAGGATCACCAAATGGTTATGGAGACATATCTGTTACAAAGCCATTAACAGTAATTGGCGAAGGTTATAACGACCAGCTTGGAAAAAATACATCTGCTTCCCAAATCTATATCCGTTCATCAAATATTGTTGTAACAGGATTTAACGTAACTATCAATATCAATTTTGATGCAGCCAACGCTACCGGTTACCAGCTTGTAAATGTTGTTATAGAAAGATGCAGGACAGGTTACTATTTTTATGGCGGGCCTTACAATAATCCTTACCTGATGAAGAATATCCAGATGCGAAATAATATTTCAGGCGGCGACATATCTGTGTATGGATATATGTGCAATAGTTGTGCAATTCAATTTGATTCACTAATTATTGAAAATAGCATTATTGACGGAGCAAATTTCAATAACTGGGGAAACCAAATATCTGGCGCAAATACTATTATAGTCAGAAACAATCTTTTTATAAATTATGATGTACAAAATGAAAACACTCTTTTTTTCAATAATTTTTATCATACCAATTTCCATGATGCTGTTTTATACAACAATATTTTTTATGATTGCAATCCTACCGGCTGCGTTAACTGCACATTCATGAATAATCTAACTTACGGTAATGGCAGCGGTAATCCCCAACCTTTTGGTGCTCCTTTTGGTACAGGCTCAAACGATACACTTCCAGGCCCTGCTAATAATAATATTTATTCCAAAGATCCTTTGTTTGTTAACTATGCTCCGTTACAACCGTTTAGTTATAACCTTGATTTTCATCTTGCTGCCGGGTCACCCTGCATTGGTGCCGGTTTAAATGGAACTGATATTGGCATTTACGGTGGCCCATATTCTTTTAATGTGAGCGAAGGTCCCAGAATACCGATTGTTGATTTAGTAAGCATCTCTAAAACAGCTAATCCAAAAGCGAAAAATTTCTATTTACAATTTGATACAAGAACAAGAAAGTCAAAAGATCAAACTGATAAATCCAGGTTTCTGTCACAAGCTGAATACTGGATTGATTCGCTTCCTATTCCGGGAACTGGAAACTTTATTAATATAAACCCGGTTGATACGTTTCATTATTTTAATTTGATACCTTTTTTGATTGATTCAAATTGCCATTCTGTTGCGATAAGAGTGAAGGACAATTTTGGTTTTTGGAGTTTTATAAAGTATGGAATCAATAGCCCCAAAGCCGACTTTGATTATTATTTAAATGGCAGAAGTGTAGTTTTTGCTAACACCTCTACTGACCAGCAAAGTTGTTTATGGAATTTTGGAGATGGTCATACAAGTAATCAGTCAAGCCTGGTTCATGAGTACGATTCTGCCGGTATTTTTAATGTCTGTCTGGTCTCTAAAAATGCCTGCTTGGTTGCAAGCGATACGCTTTGCAAAACTGTCGTTTTAAAAGGAATAAGTACAATTACTCCCAGTCACGGAGGTAATAACGGTTATGCCAGAATGACTATTACTGGTTTTTATCTTAGCAATTCGACAACAGTAAGATTGAGAAAGGAAGGTGAATCAGACATTTTCCCAATCATTACTTTGCCAATAAACGAAACAGAAATTATCTCTGTATTCAGTTTGTATGGTGCCTCACCCGGCTTATGGGATGTTGTTGTTCAGGTTCCAGGAGATAGTACTTATACTAAATCAAAATCATTTCGAATAGAACCTCCTGCAGAATGCTATGCCGAGCCACCAATTGTAAATTTAATTGGCCCCACTCGTGTTAGACCTAACACATCGAATAATTACCAAATAATAGTCGAAAATTATGGTTGTCAGGATTTAATGCTGGTACCTGTTTGGGTCGCAATTCCTGTAGAAACAAATTTACGTGTCACTTTTAACTTTGGTATGAGTAACCCACCAAAGTTGGGTAATGTTAATTGGAATGATCTTACTGAATATTACCTGGATGATAATCTTTTTGGTCTTAACGAAAAATTCCGGGTATATGGTTTTACAGTACCTTCAATTGCTGCCCATAGTTTCGTTACTTACAATTTAAGCTTAAGCGCAGAGGCAATGACGGGTAATCATGTAGTAATCTGGAATAGTCCGCCTTGGACTACTACAGATGCTAATAATCCTAATTGTCTTGTGAATCAGGAAAAGATGCAATGTCTAATGTGTATCGCTGGATCCAAATTACCGGGATGCTTTGGTTCTATCATTAGCACCTTTGCTCCACTTTTTATAAACCAGTATTGTTACGGCAACCCAAATGGAGACGTAATGAGTAATATAAGAGGCGCAATTTCAATAGCTATTAACTGCGGTTTTATTCCAGAATCTGCATTTCTAGATATTTTAACAATACTTGCTGATGCAGATAGTTATGGTGACTGTGCACAGACATGCTATAATGCTTTTTTTCCAAAAAGCCCATTAGGAATAAATATTAACACTATTTTTTCTTTGGATCCTAATGTTAAGTATGGAAGCACAGGTGCTAAAAATTCGCCTTATGTTAAGTCGATATCATCATGCAATTATACAGTTCATTTTGAAAATGTTGATACAGCGACAGCGTCTGCACAAACTATATTAATCACAGATTCAATAGGAAAAGACAACCTGGATTTGTCTACATTGCAATTAATTCAGATAGGTTTTGGAGATACAATTGTTGCTATTCCGGCGGGTAGAAAATCCTTTACAAGGGATATTGATTTACGTCCTAAAATGCCGTTAATTGCAAGAGTTACTGCGTATCTTAATGATTCAACTGGTGTAGTAACAAGTTCAATTGTTTCTTTAGACCCAGTAACTAAGCTACCAACTGACAATGTTCTACTTGGAGTATTACCTCCTAATGATTCAAACGGCAGAGGTGAAGGATTTATAAGCTATTCAATTAAAACAAAAGAAAACATTTCAACTGGAACAGTAATTAAAAATAAAGCGGATATTTATTTTGATAACAATGACCCAATTACAACACAAATCTGGACAAATATTATCGATGATTTAAAGCCTCAAAGCAAAGTCAGCCCTTTGTTGGCTTTTACAGGTTCAGATACTATCAATGTAAAATGGACAGGTAGTGATAATGGGCCTGCCAATATCTATGCTTATAATGTTTATTCCAGAACAGGTAATAGTGAATGGAAATTGTGGAAATACAATACATCATTAACCAACGATGTTTTTGTTGGTGAACTGGATTCCACCTACGGTTTTTACAGTGTGGCAATAGACTCAGCATTGAATGCAGAAGATGCTTCTTTAACAGCAGATGCTACAACTACCGTAGCAAGACCTATGGAAGACTCTGCCTGCAACGGCGCTAATTTGTCATTTAGCTCTGGCATACCTTCCGGTGTTACAAGTTACCAGTGGCAGTTGGATACAGGAACAGGTTATACCAATATCGTCAACTCTTCAACGTACAATGGTGCAAAAAGTGATACACTTAAAATCACTAGTGTCATCACTTCTTTTTACGGTTATAAATACAGGTGTATTGTAAATAAAGGCGGTATATTAAATACAAGCATTACTCATGTGTTGCATTTCATAAACCGCTGGACCGGTACTGCAGGCAGTGCCTGGGAAAATATAGCAAACTGGAGCTGCAATTCACTGCCAGATGGTAATACTGATGTTATTGTGGATGGAAAAACAGGTAACACCCCGGTTGTAAGCAGTAATGCAAAGTGCAGAAGTTTATCACTTAATCAAGGTGTTCCATTTAAAGTAAATCCAAATTTTTCGCTGATTATTACGCATTGATAGAAGAGAATAGTAATGAACTTTAGTATACTACTGAAAAATGGTTGGTAGAATCTTCTGAAAGCTACGGTGAGTAAGGCTTGCACAAAGTTTAGTGAAAACGGTTTCGTAAAACTTTTTTTGTTCATAGAGAATTCGGAATTTTTATTCAATAATTGAGCTTTTTTAAGCCATTTAGCATACCGACAATGTATGCTTACGAATAATATTTGACAAAATCACCAACCATTTTTCACTACATTACCTGAACTTTTGTTTTATTTCCTTGGTCGCTGTCTTCACCGGCCAGTTTTTTGCAGCAAAATGAGGGTGAGTTTAAGTAAGTGAAAATAGTGAAATAAGGGCTTCAAATTATTCATAACCACAAGAAATAATTCTTCTTTTGTGTTTTATATGTAATAGATAGGGTCCGATTACATTTTCTACTCCCACTCAATTAATAGTTATTATTAATATCGCGTATTTTAGTATCAATATTTTTCAAGTTTATACTTTCTCCCTTTTCACCAGTAGTCCAACCAACTCCGGATCCCCCATCATCTTTTCCATTTCCGCATTTACCAAATCTTCCACATCCTGCTTTATCTGCAAGTAATTCCGCTGAACCATGCCGTTATCAACCTTTCGAATCTCTGGCAAGGGTTTATAGTGATGCTGTTCGTTTTTCAAAGCATCATGGTCATTCAGGATATTAGAATGGAAGGTCTTTAATTCAATTTTACAATCCGGATCATCTGCAACCATACCCACAAACTCCCCGGAGTTTAAAGCTGAAATTTTAGAAGGTGGTATGGCGCTGTCCAATTGTTTGGAACGGTTGATAGAAGTGTCCATCCTGTTAATGGAAAAACTCGCCCGATCCTGCATGATCTTTCCGAACCGTTCAGATAGCTGTTTGGCGGTTTCCCCAGTCACTTGTCCACTGATAACATTCCCGGTAATATTCATAATTACATCTGCCTGATCTTTGCTATAATCTTTTTTCAACTGGCGTGTTGAAGATGCCCTGCTGATAACCTCTATTGGAAGCCGTCTTTTTGTAAGAACTATTTTGAACTCAGGGGATAATTTTGCGCAATGGTATCTTGTGTTTTTGTTAACTGCGCCTGTATAAATTTCACCTCTTCCTGCTTGTCGGGGTTTGTTGAATTGTGACACATCCATACTAAGATTTCAGGATAAAATTTCCTGAAATAGCCGACATCCCCTTCGCTCCTGCCTGCAGCGAATACATAGTGTTGGCCACACAGGCATCTTCCAGATCTATAAATTATTAAAAAAAGTTATAGAGAATGTTTCCTTTTTACACTACATCCATTGTCTTAAATCGGCAACGATGGGCACGTTTGGAAAGGCCTCTATTAATAACCTCACACCACATAGTCCTCCTGCAAGAAGCAACGGTGCCAACCTGCAGCCAGTCAACACCTGCACTGATGGCCATGGCTGCTGTCCCTATGCTTCCAATATTGGTGAGGTAGAGCGAAATTTGAACAACGGGTTTCATTATGAGCAGGTTTAAAACAATCGTAAAAAGATTAGCAAACTAAGTTGTTATCGAATCTAAGAATCTTTTTTTTGAGAGCAGTGCTATATTTTTATACTCTATCAATGGTAATTTTATTTAAAAGACAGGTGATTGCACCATCTATGTGAATGATAGAATAGGGCGGCCACTGCGAAGGATGGACGGGAGTGACACTGAAAAGGTTACTTCGGCATTGGTTCGCTACTTATCTTCAGCTATGGGCGTGACCGTTTATTAACTCCAACTGCGGGCTACGCAAAGAGTGCCGCAGCTGGCTTTGCGTTTCAAATAATAATTCGTTTCTTTAAGCAACATCACCTTATTTAAACCCTATTAAAGCGTTTAATAAATCAAATCCTGCAAAAAATAAATGGCAGGTAATAAGTCCATTAACTTATATTATATTTATTCTTCTTTGAACTGATCAAATTTGCATATTATGAAAAGTCCCTTTGCATTTTTTTCTACACCGGTGAACATGATATGTGCCCGGTTGATTTTTATCATCAGTATTTCTGTTCCGGCCACCTTATATGCCCAGTTACCTGGCAGTATTGATTTAACCTTTAGTAACCCTCCGGTTAATTTGGGAGATTCCTCCAGGTTTGTGAATGACGTAAATGATATAGTAAAACAGCCTGATGGAAAATACATTGTAACTGGTTATTTTACTTATTACAATGGCACACCGTCTAATCGTATTGTAAGATTGAATGCCGACCAGACACTGGACACCAGTTTTAAAGTTGGGTACACAACAACCGGTGGATTTAACTATGAAGTAAAATCGGTAGCGTTGCAACCTGACGGAAAAATATTAGCCGCCGGAGTGTTCACATCTTATAATGGAACACCTTGTAATCATATTGCCCGTTTGAATATTGACGGAAGTATAGATACCACTTTTAATACAGGAACCGGCTTTAACAATACCACCCGTGATATAATAGTACAACCTGACAACAGAATATTGGTATGTGGTGAATTTTATCAATTTAATGGCGTTGCCAGGCAGGGGATTGCACGCTTGGATACAAGTGGCAGTTTAGATAATGCTTTTAACATTGATACTTATTTTTCCGGTGCGATTTATAAAATGGCCCTGCAGGTAAATGGAAAGATCGTGATAGGGGGTTCTTTTCAAAGCAATTATGGTATCGGTCTTGAGCATCGTAATAGTATAGCAAGGTTAAATACAAATGGCAGTATAGACAATAATTTTCCATCACTGGCCAATAACGCCACATTTGGATTACAGGGAGGTGTATTTGCACTGGCGATTCAGCCAGATGGAAAGATCCTGGCAGGGGGAGATTTCAAATTTAATCCGCAGGCTGAGCCTTACCGTATGATAGCAAGGTTTAATACAGATGGCACATTTGATAATACATTTATTGTTGGGGATGGTTTTGACAATTATGATCATGACTATGCTGCGGTAAACGATATTAAAGTACAACCCGATGGAAAAATAATTGTTGGTGGTTATTTTAATTTATTTAAAGGTGATACAAGCAGCGGAATCTCCAGGCTGCATCCAAACGGAACCAGGGATACTGGATTTAAAACAGGCACAGGATTTTACCAGGGATTTAAAACTGTGAATACTATAACACTGGACACTACTCTGGATGAAATAATTGTTGGCGGTGTTTTCAGTAGTTATAATAATATTAAGAGAAACAAGATTGCTGTTTTGGATACCAATGGCCATATAACTCCGGCATTTCATGTAAACACCGGATTTGAGCCGTTATCATCTGTTAAGACTATTGCTTTACAGCCCGATGGACAAATAATTGCAGGAGGGCAATTTGAAAATTATGGTGATGTTTACAGTTACAACCTCATCCGTGTGGATAAGGCAGGAACTATTGACACTGCCTTTGTTTCAAAGGTTGGCTATACTGGTTATATTTCAGATGCATACATTAACTGCATTGCTTTACAGCCCGATGGAAAGATAATTGTTGGGGGAAAATTTCAAGGTTTTAATGATAGTATTCAGCCCCATTTACTGAGGCTAAATTATGACGGAACCCTTGACACTACCTTTAAAACAGGCACAGGATTCAGCGGATTCGGTGCTGAAATATTCGCCGTTGTAAAGCAACCGGATGGGAAAATAATTGCAGCTGGAACGTTTACTTCTTTTAGCGGGATAAGCAGCATCAATATCGTAAGGATGAATACAGATGGAAGCCCTGATCTGGGCTTTAATACCGGAACCGGTGCTAACAGAGATGTCTTTGATGTTTTATTACAACCCGATGGGAAAATAATTGCAAGAGGAAATTTTACAAAGTTTAATAATGTTACCTGCAAGGGAATCGTCCGGTTAAATGATGACGGGAGTCTTGATAATACTTTTGCAATCAATGTAAACGTGGGCAACTATTTCGGAGCATTTAAATCAAATATGCTACTCCAGGCTGATGGAAAAATCCTGGTTTGTAACGGCGGTGTAGTAAGGCTAAATGCAGATGGCAGCTTAGACAATACATTCAGTGCCGGTTTTCCTACCGGCTACTTAAACAGCATTTATTCCATATCTCAGCAGGCAGACGGTAAAATAGTTGCTGCAGGAAACTTTGGTGCCATATTTGTATTTGCAGACAACCAAAATTATGATAACAATAGTATTGTGCGATTTGACAGCAATGGCAGTTTAGATACCAGTTTCAATTCAGGCATACGCACCACCGATATAAGCATCCGGAAAGTATTGATCGATTCAACTGGCCAAATATTAGCCGGGGGAAATTTCTCGAAATATGACGGCCATTCCATAATAAATTTAATGCGTATAAACAGCGGCGATCAAGCTGAATCTGCTGCTGTTACTTCCATTGCTAACGGAAACTGGAATGATGCCACCATATGGTCGGGTGGAGTAGTTCCTGCACCCGGCGATAACGTGATTGTGAAACATTCCGTGACCCTTAATGCCAATAGTGAAGTTTATTCGTTAAGTGTACAAAAACCAAATGGAAATTTGATCATACAAACCGGTGCCAACTTAAAAATTATTCATTAAGTATTGAGCAAGGTTACCTGCCCGATTGTACCGGGGTTTTTGAAAAATAGGTTTTACTATATTTAATGTGTTGTGCTGTTAATATTGCAATTTGATAATGAAACCTCATTCAATTGACAATCTTAAATAAAAAATCTCAACGAAAAAGCCCGAACCGCTAACATGGAATTTTGTGCAAGTGCGAATGGACGTTGGAGCCATCTATTCCTAAATATTTGTCCCTATGTTCAGTCAGGAATGACAGGCCTGCGAAAACAATGGTGGAAAATACTTTCGAATGATCCTGGTGGGTAAGTTTAGCCTGGTCATCCATTTGATGAGCTTCATTTACAGGACCAAACGCAAGATTATAGACATCAGCCATATGATTGCCACAGCAAAAAGCAATAAAGTTGCAACCACATTGAAATAAATGGACATTATAATCAGTGATTTTTTAATTCTTATCCTATTCTTATTTAGATAAATCCTGACGGAAACGGAGAATGAATTCAAATCTGGCAGCCTGTTCCTCATAAAAAATCTCCGCTACAATGCCCATTATAAATCCTAAGGGTAAACGATCATTGCTCATCAATACGCAGACTTTGTTCCATTGCATAGGCCTGGTCCCAAATAAAAACATCATAAGCTGCCAGTTTAGTTGACCATTTAGGACTTACTGAATTGACTGTTTGAATTACAACCCGGTCAATATAATTGTCGAAGCCCGCCCACGGATTTCCCCGGTCAGCAGGATCCATTCCTTCTCCCGGTTTAGTAGATGCCAATGCAATTCCGGCTGCATTCTTTAAATCATTCATAAATTCCAGTTGCAGAGCAACATCTTTGTGCGTACCTGTCCGTGCTACATGACCGGATACTAGTGTATTCCATTTCATTTGATTGATTTCCCGAACCTGTGCGAAATAACCCGGAACATCCTGGGCTAAAGCAAAACGCCTCCATGGCATCCAGCCCGGAAAGACAACGTCAACAACCATCAATGTTTTTTGAACCGGTGCATATATGAAAATGTTCCCAGGCTCATGTGCTACTCCATGATAAGAGAGTTCGAGTGTTTGACTTCCCACTTTCAGCGTGTATTTATCTTTAAATGTAACGGTGGGGATTGGACGATTTGGGTCTTTCGCCCGGGTCAGTAATCGTTTTGTCTCTTCATGAGCTATGATGATTGGTTCCTTATCCAGGTTCAGGTTTTTGTAACCCCCTATATGATCAATATGCGAATGACTGTAAACTAAATAAGTGATTGGCTTATTGGTTACTTCCCCAACAGCCTTGCGAATATATTGTGCAAAAGGTGGTGGAGCATCTACTAAAACAACACCGGTTTCATACACCATAAACATAGATTGATAGGCGTTGTCGGTAACCAGATACAAATTTTTACCCAATTCCTGAATTCTGTAACCTTTGTTTGGATCGATGACAGGCCCCTTAGCCGATTCTGGTACATTAATATACTTTCCGGTTTGTACACCGATAGCAGCTATCTCCGGCATATCATGATAAGGATTGCCGACAGCTCCCTGAATTGCCGGCTGTGCAAAACCAGGAATTGAAAGGAGAATTAGTATGCCAATAAAAAAAGTACTGGCAAAAATAATTTTGATCTTTTTCATTTTTTTCATTTTAATTAATTGCTTAAAAGTATCTCTCATCTGGGCCTCGGCACAAGCACTAAGCAGGCAAGCGGACAAAGAAGATCCTGGGCCAGTCAATTTTAATTTTGAAAATCTTTCACACATTTGTTTAAAATTTCTTTTGAGTGTGTTCATTTGATAATCACTACGATCGGCTTCCCTTTTTCAACCACATACGTGGCGAGTTCTGCTCCATTGCTGTTGCCAACATTCTTTGCTGAATGAATCGTGCCTGCCGGAATGAACAATATGTCACCAACTTTGAGTGTCACCGCCGGCTTGCCTTCGACCTCATATTGCAGTATACCTTCGAGAACATAGATGATCTCTTCGCCCGGATGTTTGTGCCTGCCGAATGCTGATCCGGCATCGAAGTCAATACGCACCTGAACTACTTCTCGTCCGGGGATGCTAAGGTCCTGACGCTGAAGCTCGGTACGTTTAATCCCCGACTGCTGCGCCAGGGTAGAACCAGGAATGGTAATTGCAGCCAATCCAATAGCAACAATACTTGCGAAGATTTTTTTTTGCTTTCTCATTTTATTAATTCTTAATAATCAGAAGATAATTTTGAAACATAAACTTTGCCTTCTGCCCGATTTGGCAAAGCATTAATAAAGGGTAACGCACTTAGTTCGTTACCCTTATATGAAACTAACGCAGTGACTTAAACGCCGCACGTAATTCCTCTGTAAATAATTGAGGTTGTTCCCAGGCAGCGAAATGCCCTCCTTTTTCCACTTCGTGGAAATAGATCAGGTTTTTAAAGGCACGGCGTGCCCATGATTCAGGTCCGGTATATACATCCTCTGGAAATACAGTGATAGCTACTGGTAAAGAAATCTGATCGGTTTTCTGCGAACCGGCACTAATAAGTTCTCCATTCCTGTTTTCCCAATAAATTCTGGCGGAAGAAGTAGCGGTATTAGTAAGCCAGTAAAGCGAAATGTCGTCGAGCACATCATCCTTTGTCAATGACTGTTCAGGATCATTTCCATAGGACCAATTGGCAAAACCGGGATGCAGAAGTAACCACCCGGCAAGGCCTGCCGGAGAATCTGTGAGACCGTAACCCACCGCCTGTGGTTTTGCAGTCATGGTTGTCTTATAGATAAACCCTCCTTCTTTTAAAGATTTAACGAGTTTATTGAAAGCTGCAACTTCCTGTGCAGACAGCCCTGCCGGTGCAACGCCGCTTCCCAACGCTTTTGCTGCTTCATTAGGTAAGGTGGCTGCTAAATTACTGTGTATACCCAATAAGCCTGCCGGTGCCTGGAGCGCCATCAGGTTCACGATACCTGCACCCCAATCACCGCCTTGGGCAACATACCGCCTGTATCCAAGCCGGTTCATTAAAACAGCCCAGGCTTTTCCAATGCGGGCATTATCCCAACCCGCTTCAGCCGCCTTACCGGAAAAACCAAAACCTGGCAAAGAAGGTATAATTACATCAAAAGCATCTTCAGATTTTCCGCCGTATGCAACAGGGTTAGTTAAAGGATCAATTATCTTCATCAATTCAAATACTGATCCGGGCCAGCCATGGCTTATGATAACAGGCAGAGCATTTGGTTCTTTGGAGCGAACGTGAATGAAATGAATGTCAAGGCCGTCGATATTGGTGATAAACTGCGGGTAAGCATTTAGCTTAGCTTCTGCTTTTCTCCAATCATAATTAGTACCCCAGTACTGTACCAGGCCTTGCAACTCAGAAAGCTTTGCACCCTGCGATTGATCGGCAACAGTTTCTTTATCAGGCCATCTTGTTTCCTGCACCCGTTTGCGGAGATCCTGCAGGCTTGCGCTGGATACATCAACATGGAAAGGTCGGATGGACTCATTGGATGTGATCTCCACACTTGGTCCGCCTTGTGCATCGGCGGGTGTGCCTTGCAAAGCTGTTGCTCCACTGAGCATTGCACTGGCAAGGATTTTTGTTGTGTTTGTCATTGTTTTAAAATTTAGATGTTTGTTAATTGATAAAATATTTCAGGAAATAGCTCCCCTCCCCTAAGAACCATGGTGAACTGTTAATGTGATTTGCGGGTAGTCATTTTGAGACAGGAAATGACCATAACGAGGTTATAAGTCCTCTGTTAGAGTGCCGCCTTCTCGAGCAGATGCCGAACCTTCATATCGAGGTCCCTGGCAACTACAAGAGCTTCCTGACTTCCATAAGGAGCGATAAAACTTTCCATCAGGTCGTAAGACAGGTGTACTCCGTCAACGCGCTCGTCGACGAGAATCGTTACTGGTGCATAAGATGCTGCGTCGGGAACCAGCTTAGCCATCTCTTTCATGATGATGGGATTACCAACCACAAGGCGCATCATATTGGTCTTTGGTCCATCTTGTTCCTTGCCCAGCACTTCGCCTGCATCAAACCGGATGAACTCCATCAGGTCTGAAGATCCGATCGCCTCGTGAACAACTTCTTCCATACCGGCAACGGTTGTTGCCGCAGTAATCTCCTGGTGGAACACATTTAAATTTGGCATGCCTATAGTTGCTGTGAGTCTTTGTACGATTTCATCAAATGCTCTCTCGGAGATTACGCTGAATCTTCTAACATTTACCTCAATCGTTGAAGTTTCGCCGGCACCGGCGTTTCCGTTTGGGTATTTGTGTTGATAAGATACTTCATCGTCTTGCGATGCGGCTTTCATCGGCTGCTTAGTGTTCTCGTGTACATGAGATGTGGGTGTTCGGTCAATTAGTAGACTTAGCAATTCGGGGCGGCTGTAGTGACCAACGGCATCCATAAACCTTTTGCGGGCATCGATCTGGCTAAATTCGAGATCGGCAATTACTTCGCCTTCTCCTGCCTTGAGAGGCTCACCAATAATCTGGCCGTTGGGGCTAATGATGGCAGTGAAGGTGCCGCCGGAAATCGGCCCTATCGGACATCCCGTATCAGTCATGATCTGGGCCTGCTGATCTGGATCGAGCCACGCTGATGCACACACAACGAAGCAGGCGGATTCAAGGGCGTGCTGCCGAACGTTGCTTTCTGTCTGTTCCGTGAATATAGGGCCGAAGATAGACCCGGGATACATCGCCGAGTGGATCTGTTCGCCATCCGCAATCAGCGCATACCGAGCAAGCGGATTGTAATGCTCCCAGCAGGCAAGCTGCCCGATGCGTCCAACGGCACTGTCGACAGCGCTCAACCCGGAGCCATCACCCTGGCCCCAAACCATACGCTCAGAATAAGTTGGTGTAATTTTACGGCGGCGTTGAATCAATGTTCCATTCGCATCAAAGAGAAGTTGTGTATTGTAAATTGAACCGCCATCACGTTCATTTACGCCGATCGAAACAACCATATTTGCCTCTTTTGCTGCTTCACCAATCGCCTTAGTTTCGGCTGATGGAACCCTTACCGACTCTTCGAGCAGACGCTGATGTTCTTTTCCCATCAGATACGGTGGCTGTACAAAGGAAAAATAGGGATAATAAGGAATAAAGGTCTCAGGGAACGTTGCGAATTGCACGCCTTGCTTGCTCAGTTCATGGATCTTTTTCACAGCCTTTTCGACAGTCCCCTGGCGGCTATACAGTACTGGACTCATCTGCACGGCGGCAGCTTTAATGATCGTACTTTTCATTGCATTTGGATTTATATTTTTTTAAAATTAATCACGATGTTTTTTGCCTAATAGAGCGAATAAAATTCTGCATGAAGTGCTTTTATAAATGGTTGTTCCCGTCCAGTGAGACCACATGCAATTTTATCTGCTGAAATATTTTGTTAACAAAATTTAATGTTGGAGAAATCAATAGATAAGCTTTGATCGCGAATTCTAAAAGATCGTTCATTGTTTTAATTTTATATTGATTGCTCAAAAATATATTGACGGGGAGCCAAAGTCAAGTACTAAACAGGCAACATGGACTAAGTAAATCCTGAACCAGTCATTTTCAACCTTGAAAATTTATAACATTGAGATAGAGCAAAAACGGCAGTTCATAAATACCAGGATTTATTACATGAATAGGATTGAAAACCCTGTTAAATAATTTCAAACTTCTTTTAAACGAGCTGTATAAGATGTTACACCAGGTGGTGGGCAATAGGTAGAAGAAATAATGTGGCAATAGAAGTTAAAATGATACTTACTATTCAAAATTTTCTTTCTGAATACCCAGTTTTTTCATTTTGGAAGTTAATGTAGTGGGTGGCAGGTTCAATACTTCGGCTGCTCCGCCGGTGCCCCATATTCTGCCGTTACATTTTTTCAAAACAGTGATGATATAATCCCGCTCATTTTCATTGATTGTTTTCATACGTGAATCCACTGGTGTGTCCTTTTTTTGTGGAGTGGGCAACGAGGTCTCTTCAATAACTGTTCCTTTAGCAAGTAATACACTTCGTTCAATTACATTTTCCAATTCACGGATATTCCCGGGCCAGTGATAAGCTGTCATATTTCTTAATACTTTTTCTGATACACCTGTAATCTTTTTTCCCGTTTTACGATTATAGATATTTATAAAATGATTAGCAAGTGCAGGTATATCTTCTACACGTTCCCGTAATGATGGTAGGTAGATGGGAAAGACGTTTAAACGATAATATAAATCCAATCGGAATCGTCCCTCTGCAACTTCTTTTTCCAGGTTGCGGTTAGTAGCCGCAATGATCCGAACATCCACTTTGGTTATACCAGTTGAACCAATTCTTTCAATATATTTTTCCTGCAATACCCTCAGCAATTTCACCTGCAGGTCAGGTGGCATCTCCCCAATCTCATCTAAAAAAATAGTTCCTTTATCAGCTTTTTCAAATTTGCCAATTCGTTTATCCATAGCGCCGGTAAAAGATCCTTTTTCGTGGCCAAACAATTCAGATTCGATCAGTGTTGAAGGGAGTGCTGCACAATTGACTTTCACAAACGCCTTATTTTTCCTGGGAGATAGATTGTGTATGCAATCTGCTATCCTTTCCTTACCAGTCCCGCTTTCGCCCAAAATAAGTACAGATGTATCTGAGGATGCTACTTGCGTAATCATATCGAATACATCCAACAACAAATGGCTGTTGCCAATAATTCCTTCAAAGCCCTGAATTCTTACCAAATTTTCCGGAGTACCGAAAAAAGTCTCATTTTTAAATGATTTGGCTGCATACTGATTGTCTGTATTAAATATAGTTTGAATTGCGGCTGCCAAAGGTTCTTGTAAACGATTTAATAATACAATATGATCTGCATTATAAGTGTCGGGTTTACGGCTGTAAAAGCTAAGCATGAAAACCTCGCCACTTGAAAAATGCAAGGGCATACATACACACGACTTAACCATAAATGAATTAGAAAACAATCTGGTTAGAGGTGATTGTTGACAAGCCTGTACAAATGCTCTTTCATCAAAAATGCTTGTTGTTGCATCATGATAACTTTTGTTCGCAATCGGGATAAGTTCTTCTATTTTCAATCCGAAAATGGTTAACAATTCAGGAACACCAATCTTTTGGTACTCATCATAGCCTAATCTAAGAAAACTTAATGCCGGGCTGGAAATAGCATCAATGGTATTAAGTCCGATAGTTACATAATCAAAGGATATATAGGGTTGAAGTATACTGCAAATATTTAATAGTTTATTTTCACGGGTATCCTGGCTATTGATGATAGCTGATAATTTAACATGCAAAATATTCTCTTTTCGGATATTAAACTCAATACTATGTTCATGCCGGTATCGTGCAATCTCCAGTGTTATCAAAAGGTCTTTTTCCCTGAATGGCTTTACTAAAAAACCATAAGGCTGGGTAGCTTTGGCCGCATCCAAAACTTCTTCATTTGAATTGGCCGATAGGTAAACGAACGGAATATTTTCTTCCGTCAATTGTTTTGCAAGGTCAATCCCGGTCAATTTTCCTTTCAAAAATATATCCAGCAACACAAAACTAGGTTTTTCCCGTTTGATAATTTCCTGTGCCTGCACAACAGAATGCGCAATGCCTGTAACACTATATCCGGCTTTTGTCAACATCAGCCTCAGATAATCGGCTTCTACAAACTTATCTTCTACTATAAGTACTTTTCTTTTCATGTTGTCACAACTTATTTGTTGTTAATTGATAAAATTCCGTTTGCGGTTTCTGGGTCATAGGCAAAACTTACCGCAACATGTGTTCCATTTTCACTGCGAATTGTAAATTTAGCCCCGATTTCTTTACTAAGCCCACGCATCAGGTTCATACCCATTGAATCGCTTTTATTAATATCAAATGTCGTGGGTAATCCTGTTCCGTTATCCATAATAGTTAACAATAAATAGTTCACAGATTCGTGTTTAAATGAAATAGAAATAATTCCTGCTGCATTACCCGGGAACGCATACTTGAAAGAATTGGTAATAGCTTCATTCAGTATAAGACCCAGGGGAATACAGTGTTCAAGATCTAATTGAATAGGTTCAATGTCCAGGTTGAACCGAACCTGATTACTGGTATTAAAACTGTCACTTAAAAAGTCAATCAACTCATGAATATAATCGGGCATATTGATAGCAGAGAGGTTGTTGGATTGATATAATTTCCGATGGATCAATGACATACTTTGTATACGCCGTTGACTGTCGGTAATAGCAGTCACCGCGGCTTCATTTTTTAGATAGCCCGCTTGTGTACCCAGCAAGCCCATTACAGTTTGAAGATTATTCTTTACCCGGTGATGAATTTCTTTTACGAGCCAGTCTTTTTCATTTACTAAATGGCGCAGCGATACATTTTGCTCCCCAATGGCGATTTGCTGTACCTCTAACTTTTTATTCGTTCGTTGTTTAAGCCGGTAACGGTTAAACAACAATCCTACAATGATCAGCAGCAAAGCTACCAGGCCGAAAGTCAGATTTTTAAGGATCCTGGTCTGCCTTAATTGCTCCTCCTGCAATTTTGCCTGTTTGGTGAGCAACAGGATATTACTTTCTTTTGAGGCGATCGCCTGGTCTTTTTTTAGGGTTTCGTATTCTATTTGTAGTTGGTTGATCTCCCGGCTGGCTGACGCACGATGGAGGGAATCGCTGGCTTCCTTATATAGTTTATAATGGGTAATTGCATTAGTATAATTTCCTAGCGCTGAATCTGCCTTAAACCACCACAGGTAGTTGTCACTTAAGTTGTTGAGGTTATTTCTATTTGTTGAGATTCTTTCATAAACGGGTAGATATTTATACATTTCTTTATACTGCTTGGTGGCAATGTAATAAGGGATGAGAGCCCTGCATAGGGGTCTAAGCGCCAAATCGCCAGTTTCGTTCCCAACCATTTGGATTAGTTCACTTACTAATGGCTCAGCTTTCTTGATGTTGCCGGTGAGCAAGTATGCTAGTATATACTTCGAAATATAATTCGCCTTAAAAGTCAGACTTCCCCTTTCGTATACGATATATCTAACTCTCTCTAAAAAAACAATCAGTTCCTTTTGCTTTCCATGCTTATAATAGTTCGCCATTATATTAGCGGCAACAACGTTAGCCGACAACGTGTCTTTATACTCTAAAGCGAGGGGAAAGCTCTTGATAAAATAAATCAGTGCTTTCTGATCTTGATCTAACCTTTGGTAAATTTCACCGACGCGGTTATAAATTGTACATAACTCATGGTGGTCTGTTTTTAATCTTTCAGCAGTCTCCATCGCCAGCAACGCATACTTCAGTGCTTGGTTGTAATCACCCAAATCCAATAAAACAATGCCAATGAGGTCATATACGCCCTGCAGCTTTTTGTATCCAACAGATTGGTAAATGGACAGGGACTCATAAAGGCATTTCAATGCAATACTGTCGTCTTCTTTGTTTTCCGAGTAAAAATCACCAAGGTGCTTTAGAGTTATCGCCTGTTTCAATTTATTCCCACTTTGCTTATATAGTCCTTTTGCCAGTTCTGCATACTTTATCATGGCAACCGCTCCACTATCTGAGTATACATTATAATATCGCAGTAGTTCCATATAGGCATCTCCAAGATTTTCTTTCGCATCATATTTTGTGGAAATGGCAATGGCATTGTCTATATAATTTCTTCCCTTCACAGTCTCATTGTTTTCACGGTATAGCTGGGAATACACACGAAAACAGCGTGCCTGCCAATCGGGCCTGTTTATAGATCTCGATAAATTATTTGCCTGGTCAACCAACAATAAAGCACTGTCAAAATCATTCTTTTCCATGCCGGCCCTGGTTACATATACCAGTGATGCCTCAAGCAAAAGGTTCACTCGTTCTGAATCAGACTTGCTTTTTTGCATAAGGATATTTAATTCACTGATGGAATGTGTTGGTTCGTCCTGCGCCAACAATACCTGAACAAAAAAGAATACTAAACACGTCAGTAAAAAAGCTTTCAGCATAATTTATATTT
>JBDTWP010000070.1:0-21384 GCA_040006615.1 Ferruginibacter sp. | reverse complement strand
CGATCGAAAAGGCGGAAGACAGGGAAAAATTCCGTAACTGGATGATTGAAATGGGCATAATGGTTTGCCCGGCCAAAACAGCCAACTCATTTCTGGAAGGAAAGGAATTTGCCCAGGAAATTGGATTTCCGCTGGTGATCCGTCCCTCTTTTACTCTTGGCGGAACCGGTGGAGGTATCGTTTTCAGGAAAGAAGAATTGGATGAAGCATTGAATAATGGCTTAACAGCTTCACCCATCCACGAAGTACTGGTAGAAAAGGCGGTTTTGGGATGGAAGGAATTTGAACTGGAATTATTGAGAGATCTGAATGATAATGTGGTAATCATTTGCGGGGTTGAGAATTTTGACCCAATGGGGGTACATACCGGTGATAGTATTACAGTTGCGCCCACAATGACCTTAAGCGACACAGCTTACCAGGATATGCGTAACACCGCTATCCGCATGATGAGGGACCTGGGAAATTTTGCCGGTGGCTGTAATGTTCAGTTTGCTTTAAACCCGCTAACGGAAGAATTGATCGTAGTGGAGATCAACCCAAGGGTAAGCCGTTCTTCAGCTTTGGCGAGTAAGGCTACCGGTTATCCCATTGCAAAAATTGCTGCTAAACTCGCTTTGGGCTTTAACCTCGATGAACTAAAAAACCAGATCACCCAATCTACTTCCGCCTATTTTGAACCGGCTTTGGATTATGTGATCGTAAAAATGCCCCGGTGGAATTTTGATAAATTCAAAGGCGCCAATGATACCCTCGGCTTCCAGATGAAAAGTGTTGGAGAAGTAATGGCCATCGGCAGGAGCTTTGCAGAGGCGGTGCAAAAAGCCTGTCAGAGTTTAGAGAATGAGGCGGTTGGCCTCGGCTACTATGGAAAAAGCCTGATGCATGCAGATGAATTGATTGAATATATTAAGATCCCGAAATGGGACAGGATATTCAGAATAAAGGATGCTTTAATGGCTGGAGCGAGTATAAAACGTATTTGCGAAAGCACCGGCATTGATCGCTGGTTCATTTACCAGATTCAAAAAATTTGTGATTGTGAAAAACAAATTGCGAAATACGATCTTAAAACCCTGCCTGATGAACTTTTAAAAGATGCCAAGTTTTTAGGTTTTAGTGATGAACAGATCATTCGCATTATGAACGAAGAAAATGCTGAACTGATTTATGAAAGAAGGAAAGCAATGGGACTAACCAGGGTGTTTAAAATGGTAGATACCTGTAGCGCGGAGTTTGAAGCAAAGACACCTTATTTCTATTCAACATTTGAAACTGCCCAGGCCCTCCCACCCCCATGCAAGGGATTTGAAAACGCACCCCCAACTTCTTTGCTGGTCTCCAACGAATCCATAGTTTCAGTAAAGAACAATTCGAATGCTTCAGAAACCAGGGGCTCAATCATCGTCTTAGGGTCGGGACCAAACAGGATCGGCCAGGGCATTGAATTTGACTATTGTTGTGTGCACGGTTTATTGGCAATTAAGGAAGCAGGCTACGAAGCCATAATGGTGAACTGTAACCCCGAAACCGTTTCCACGGATTTTGATATTGCTGACAAATTATATTTTGAACCCGTATTTTGGGAACATCTTTGGGAGATCGTAGAGTACGAAAAACCAATAGGGGTAATTGTTCAACTGGGAGGACAAACAGCCTTAAAACTTGCCCGCCATTTACACGCGAAAGGAATAAAGATCATCGGTACCTCTTTTGATAATATGGATATTGCCGAAGACAGGGGAAGATTTAGCGATATGCTGAAAGAACTGGATATCCCTTATCCAAATTATGGCACCGCTTATGATACTGACCAGGCAATTGAAGTAGCTAAAACCGTTGGCTACCCGGTGCTGATTCGGCCCAGTTACGTGTTGGGAGGACAGAGAATGCGTATCGTTTTGAATGATGATGAACTGGAAAAAGGAGTGCTGAGCCTGATCAAGCATTTACCTGGCAATAAAATATTAATTGATCACTTTTTAGACAGGTGCCAGGAAGCCGAGATCGACGGCATTTTCGACGGCGATGAATTTCATGTAATGGGCGTGATGGAACATATAGAACCTGCCGGTATCCATAGCGGCGACAGTAATGCCGTATTGCCTCAGTTTAATCTTACCCCATTAGTGGTTCATACAATGGAAGAATACGCTGAAAAAATCGCCAGGGCCCTCAATATCCTTGGCCTGATCAATATCCAGTTCGCCATTAAAGACGGCAATGTATTTGTGATCGAAGCCAACCCCAGAGCAAGCCGAACCACCCCCTTTATCGCGAAAGCATACCAGATACCTTACCTGAATATTGCCACCAAAGTAATGATGGGGGTCGCCAAAATTAAAGATTTCACCTACGAGAAAAAGCTGAAAGGATTCGCCATAAAAGAACCAGTTTTTTCTTTCAACAAATTCCCTGGTGTAAATAAGGAATTAGGCCCTGAAATGAAAAGTACAGGTGAAGCTATACGTTTTATCAAGGACCTGCGGGATCCTTATTTCAGACAATTGTACAAAGAACGGAGCATGCATTTGAGCAAGTAGTTTATTTTTTTTATATTTGGGTATGAAATTGCAGATTGAAAATTTTATTGCGGATGTAAAAGGGTTCCTTCATGATGATATGTCCGATGAAGAATTTTTTGATTTTTGTCAGCAAAATCCTGATTTGAGGATGGAAAGGGATCATAATAAGCAAATTTACGTGATGGCACCTACAGGATATTATACCGGCGGGTTAAGTTCAGATATTTTTGGGGAATTATATATTTGGAACAAGAAATCCAAAACCGGGAAAGTATTTGATTCTTCAACAGGGTTTACACTGCCTGACGGAGCTGTTTTTTCCCCGGATGCGTCCTGGATAAGTAACGAAAAAATAAGTTTGCTTTCAGAAGAAGAGAAGAATAAGTTTGCACCTGTTTGTCCCGATTTTGTAATTGAATTGAAAAGCCCGTCGGATAGATTAAAAAACGTAAAAGAAAAGATGCTGAAATGGATTGAGAATGGTGCTCAACTGGCCTGGCTGATTGATCCCGAAAACAAAAAAGTGTTTATTTACAGGGAGGACGGCAGCGTGGCAATTGTACAAGGATTCAATAATAAACTCTCCGGCGGGAATGTATTGCCCGGATTTGAGTTGGATTTGCAGGTACTTCAATAAAACCTTCCATAATACATTTTTAAGAATGATTTATATGCCTGAACCTTATAGCCGAAAATAACACTTCAGGCGTAATAAAATCACATTTCAGATCAGGGTGTTGTTTTTCTTTACATTTCCTGTTGTTTTCAACCTGCTAAATTTCAAAACGGTGTATTATTTTAACGGGTGCACAAGCCCTACTCCGTCCCTATATGGAAGAAAGCGCCGTTTATCCGGCTATTGGTACCACTGATAACCGGTATCATCATACAATGGTATTTACAATGTGCTTTCCCCCTGGTATTAATCAGTAGCCTTTGTTTTGCTATCGCTCATTTGTTATTTTTTTTATTTCCACTTGCCATGCGGTTTAGGTTACAGTCAATGCAAGGCTTACTATTGAATGGATTATTGGTAGGTCTTGGACTCCTGGTTACCTGGCAAAAAGACATGCGGAATAGTGAAAATTGGTATGGCAGGGTTTACCACGACAGCGATTTAATCGTGCTAAGAGTGGACGAACCGATGGTTGAAAAAGCAAAATCCTTTAAGGTTAATGGATTTGTCGAAGGGATCATTCATAATAATACATTCATAAATTGCAAGGGGAAAATATTGTTGTATTTCTCCAAAGAACCTGCCGGTGACTCAACCGGTTCGATTGCGGCCCAACTTCAATATGGAGATAAAATACTTGTAAGCAAAAATCCGCAGCGCATTAAAAACTCCGGTAACCCCGGAGCGTTTAACTATGAACGATATGCGGCTTTTCAGCAGGTCTTTCATCATTTGTTCCTAAAAGAAAAAGATTGGGTGAAACTGGAAGGTAAAAACCTGAACCGTTTTAATCAATTCATATTTACGGCTAGGGATAATGTTTTGTCGGCACTTCAAAAAAACATCAGTAACAGCAAAGACGAACTCGGAATTGCACAGGCATTGTTGATCGGGTATACCAACGACCTGGATAAGGACCTGGTACAGGCATACAGCAATACAGGCGTTGTGCATATAATTGCTATTTCGGGCATGCACCTGGGCCTGATTTATCTACTGTTGGCAGGGCTGTTTGAAAAAATCCCCATTCTTAACAGATCCAGGTTATTGAAGGCGATGCTTATATTGGGATGCCTATGGCTGTTTTCATTACTTACCGGTGCATCCGCATCTGTTTTGAGGTCGGCTGTCATGTTTTCTTTCATTACCGTTGGCACCATTTTCAAAAAGAAATCTTCTATTTATAATTCGTTGGCGGCCTCGGCATTTCTAATGCTTTGCTACAATCCTTATTTCTTATGGGATGTAGGCTTTCAGCTTTCTTACCTCGCTGTGGTAAGTATCATAGTTTTTCAAAAACCGGTTTATAACTGTTGGTACATAAAAAATAATTTGGCTGATAAAATCTGGAAACTAACGTCCATTTCATTAGCAGCCCAAATACTCACTTTTCCTGTTTGCATTTATTATTTTCATCAGTTTCCAAATTTTTTCCTGCTTACCAATATTATTGCCGTTCCTTTGTCCAGCATCATCCTGTATGCCGAAATCGGGTTGATGACATTTTCCTGGGTTCCTGCTATTGGTTCATTTATTGGCAAAGCCATAACCTGGCTGGTGTGGTTAATGAATAAGATCGTTCTTAGGGTAAGTGAATTTCCTTTTTCTGTTTGGGAAGGCATTCCTTCCACCCTGTTATCTACCCTGCTTTTGTATGCAATGGTAATTGGGTTTAGTGTATGGCTTATAAAAAAAAATCTTAGCGGGTTATGGGGCGCTTTAATCTGCTTGTCTGGATTTGTAATGGTACACGCTTATAACAGCTGGCAAATAAATAATCAACAAAAGCTAATTGTCTATAATGTGCCTCAGCACCGGGCCATTGATTTTATAAGTGGCAATGATTTTTATTTTATTGGGGATAGTATTTTGTTGCAGGATGGCTTGCTTCACAATCTTAACCTGAAACCGGCCCGTATTGCTTTACAATTAAGAAATAACAGGGACTCATTAAAAAGTCTGTTTCAGAATAAATCGTTTTTCCAGTTCTGCGATAAAAGGATACTGTTAATTGACCGGTCTTTAGATTTTGAGATACCTCCACAAAAAGCAGCGATTGATATCATTATTATATCCAAAAATCCATCTCTTCAAATTGCCCGGCTGGCAAGTGTTTTCCATTGCCGGCAATATATTTTTGACGCTTCTAACAGTTTGTGGAAAATTGATAAATGGCAAAAAGATTGTGAAGAATTACATTTGCGCTCTTATTCAGTACTGGAAAAGGGGGCATTTGTATTAGATGCCGGGGAATAAGGTTCATAGTTCATGGCCGATGGTTCAAAGCAGAAGTTTTACTTTAGCCTCGTGACCGTCTGATTATGATGATTGACTATCAGCCATCCCTGAGGCGCTTCATACCATGAACGGTGAACCATTAAAACGACAAACATGCAAAAGAAAATCAACTCGGCCCTTATTTCCGTTTTTTACAAAGACGGTTTGGAAAATATCGTAAAGGAATTACATCAGTTGGGCGTGATCATTTATTCTACAGGAGGCACTCAAAAGTTTATTGAAGAACTGAAACTGCCTTGTGTACCAGTTGAATCATTAACTACCTATCCGTCAATCCTGGGAGGCAGGGTAAAAACATTACATCCTTCAGTATTTGGTGGCATATTGGGAAGAAGGGATAATGAAACCGATGTGGAGGAAATGAGGCAATACAATATACCCGTGATCGACCTCGTAATTGTTGATCTGTACCCTTTTGAAGAAACAGTCAGATCAACCACTGATGAACATTTGATAATTGATAAGATAGATATAGGCGGCCCTTCCATGATACGTGGTGCAGCAAAAAACCACAAAGATGTGGTAGTAATTGCCGCAAAAAGGGATTATGCATTGCTGGAGAAAATTCTAAAGGATCAAAAAGGGGCAACCACATTGGATCAGCGCCGCAACTTTGCTATCAGGGCATTTGATGTATGTACCGGCTACGATCTCGCCATTTCAAATTATTTTAACCAGACTGAATTTGCGAATCCATTTGATAAAACAAAAACGGTGTTACGTTATGGTGAGAACCCACACCAGCAGGGAATATTCTACGGTAACCTGGAAGAAATATTTGATAAGCTTCATGGTAAAGAGTTATCCTATAACAACCTGGTGGATGTAGATGCTGCGGTACACCTGATAGCGGAATTCAACGCTACCACATTTGCTATTATCAAGCATACCAACCCATGCGGGATCGCCACGGCCAGCACGGTAAAAGATGCATGGGATAAGGCGTTGGCCGGTGATCCGGAAAGTGCATTTGGTGGTGTATTGATCTGCAACGCTCCGGTTGATAAAGCAACAGCGGAAGCCATTAATGAAATATTTTTTGAGGTACTCATATCCCCTGCTATTGACGGGGATGCATTGGAAATTCTAAAAACAAAAAAGAATCGTATTCTTTTAATTCAGAAAGCCGGGCTTACACAAACCAATCAATTTGGATCTGTTTTAAACGGTATATTGACACAGCAGCATGATATAGGTAACTACACAGAATGGAAGGAAGCCGGTGGCAGGGAAACAACCTCCGCCGAAAAGGAGGATCTTATATTTGCCAATCTTGTTGGTAAACATTTAAAGAGTAACTCCATAGCCCTCGTAAAAAATGGGCAATTGATCGGTAAGGGTTGCGGACAAACATCCAGGATAGACTCCCTGCGCCAGTCAATAGAAAAAGCAAAGCAATTTGACTTTGATCTTACAGGTGCTTCTTTGGCAAGTGATGCATTTTTCCCATTTGATGATTGTGTAAAAATAGCCCATGTTGCCGGTATCACATCGTTTATACAACCCGGCGGATCCATACGGGATAAGGATTCCATTGAATACTGTAAACTACACAACCTCGCAATGGTGATCACCGGCCTTCGGCATTTTAAACATTAATGGAATTCTCTTGCAGATGACCAACACCAATAATTTACCTAAAGGCAATGCCGGCGGTTACCTTGCATTGGCTACCACCAGTGTATTGTGGGGCACCACCTGGGTAGCCAGTAAAATCGCCGTGTCAGAGAATCTGCCGCCATTTCAAATGGCATCCATGAGACAGTTTCTTGGTGGGTCATGTTTTGTCGTTTTCTTTATGCTGTATAAAAAACTGCCTTTACCAACAATCAAACAATTTGGCTGGTTGTTGGTATTGGGTTTACTGATGTTTGTTTTTGCTAATGGACTAAGCACCTGGAGTTTAAAATATATCCCCGCCGGTTTCAGTGCGTTGATTGGTGCGCTTTATCCATTTAGCGTAGTAATTATTGAACGGCTTTTCTTTAAAATACGCAATCTCAACGTGCTGACTTTTGTTGGTTTGTTGCTGGGTATTACCGGTATCGGTATCGTATTTTACGAAAACATATTCCAGGCTCATCCGAAGGGATTTTTGTTTGGTGTAATACTTTCCTTAACGGCAATGCTTTCCTGGAGTGCAGGCACTATGTTCATAGCGCGCAATAAGATAAACATGAATCCATATTATGCCATTGGTTGGCAGATGCTGGTCAGTTCATTCATATTATTTGTTATTTCGCGATCAACCCAACCGGTTATTCAGCTACAGCAGGTTTCCTTAAAGGTTTGGCTGGCCATTGGCTGGCTGGTGGCATTTGGCTCCATCATCAGTTTCATAGCTTTCATTTATTCTATGAAAAAATTACCGGCGGCTATCTCATCCCTGTACGCTTACATTAATCCACTGGTAGCAATGGTTGCTGCCGCGATCATACTCAGGGAAAAATTAACCATGAATATTCTTTGGGGTGCACTGGTAACACTGGCCGGTGTGTTTTTGGTTAATTTCAGTATTAAGCGGGATGGTGAAAAAATAATTGCTGAACCAGAGCAATAGATTTTTGCAGGTATTGATCAGAAATCAATAAATCGAAAAAATAGTTGTATGATACTAACCCGGAATTACCGGGCCAAACCGTAAATGCCTGCCCTGGACTTCTTCATCCGGAAAAAGGATATCATGGGCTGTTTCATATCCTTCATCGGCGATTTGGTTAAGTTTACGTTTTGTATTGGACCGCCTTCTTTCTATATATACAACTATTCCGGCTGCCGCCACAACAGCTATTCCCAATGCTATTTTCTGTGATAATTTCATCGTTTTATTTTTTGCAAAGATAAAATAGCAAAAAACAGACCAGCCTGTTTTCATGTTAATTCTTCCCTAAGGCTTATGATCCCATGCCTTGTATGTAAGATGTTGGTTTTAGGCCCCGCCTGTTATGCTGATCCGGGAAATAAATTGCTCATAAAAATTTCTCCACCCGGAAAATTGTGGGTCTGTTCCTAAAAAATTATTATGCCAGATCGTTATCAGTTGTCCCTTCACCTTATTACAGATTGAATAATACCGCATTAGTTCACTATAGGCCTCTGACGCGGAATATTTTTGCTCATAGAATGAATTGGCATCCATAAAACAGAAAGGATGAATGCGCAATAAAGTAGATTCATTTTTTTGCAGGTCGTACCAATAAAAGGACGATGCTACTGATGCCCGGAACCCATTGGTGCTGCCATATCCCATTGAATAATCATCCGTAATACCCTGCTCCATCAATTGCCTGTATCCGGCCGGCAGATCAAAGCGAATATAGTGCTGCCTGGATCTTGTAACCGTTTTTTCACTCATTACTTCCAACTGTTCTATTTCTTTTCTTAATAAAGCTGGTTTATCTCCACTTTGCCAGGAAGGATGAATTCCGGTTGCATATTGGCTGGCATGCTCCCGGACCAGCTTCCACATTGCTTTATTTTGCGGAAGAATATTTTTATCATACTTACTGTTTTCTTCTGCTACCAGGAAAAAATAAATTGGATGCAGGTTATACCGCATGTGTAATACATTCAGCCAGGCATAGCAATCAAAAGGATCCTTTTCTGATCCTGACAAGACTTTTACCCGGTTGAATGAAGGTGATCTAATAAAGCTTCCTGCATTTCTAAGCCATCCTTTGTATTTGTATGAAAAAGCCATATCAATATCATAGGTAGGCAGGAAGCTGAATGGTGAGAGGTGAATGGCGAAACCGGGAAACTTCCATTTTAATATTTCTATTAAATAATCTACCCAAATATTAATCAGCGGCAAATGCAAAAAGCTTTCCCTGGAAGCCAAAGAGTTCTCATGCGCATATCTTCCATAGATATCCTTATTATGGGGAATGTATTCCTCATACCGGCTGAGCAAATAAAAAGCTGCCGCCAGCATATCAAAAGGAAGGTCCGCGTTTCCGGTCTTGAAAAACGCTTTATAATTATTCACATCAAAGCATTGAATATCCTGCTCCCGGATATTATTTTCAAATAATAAACCACAGTCGCCAATTGTCACATGATCATTGGTAATTACCTCATTTGCATACCTTATTTTTACGCCATTATAATTTGAAAATTCTTCTTTGTCCGTAGTAATAAAAAAATCTACAGACATTATTTCTTTAAATATAAAGTGACAGATATACTGCAGGCGGGGCGATCTGGCTGTAGCATGTAAGAGGAGTTGCATTAAGCCTGGTAAATATCTTTTAATGCGATGCTGATTTGCAATTTTGGCAAAGCAACCATTACATCCGGGTAGAAAAACATATTTTCGGAAGCAATGTATAATTTTACCTGATCACTTGAAATCCTGTATGCATTTTTTTGCAGCTTAAATCTAAAAAATGCAGTAAAGTAAAAAACACTGTCATTCTGCTTATAAGTTGAACCAGGCATTTCAATTAAATTTTCAAAATAATACTCATGCCTCAGTTCGCTTTTTTCCTCAAAAGCTAAGAAAGCTTCATTACTTTCAAATTTCCTATGATCTTCTATCGGCTTCATCTATTCCAAATATACAAAAATTTAATTTTTAACCCATTCCTAAAGGGTCGCCAACCTTAGGCTGGGGTCTTTAAACAATTTCGACTTATAGTTCAATGGTAATCTATCCACCAATCAAAGCTTAAACCGTTCTTTCCACATCTCATTAAATGTCTTTGGGCTAAAATCCAGGTCGCATCTATGGTTCTTCCAGCCTTTAAATAAGCCATTCACTACTTTATTTTTCAAGCTGCCATTACCCAAATTCATCAGGCCCCTGTTCATACTGGCCATCTTCCAGAGCTTCCAGGCCATTTTTTCTGAAAATGAGTTCAAGCCTTCCTTAACCGATTCACGGCGGTTGTCCAGCAATAATTCATGCAGGTTGATTTTTACGGCACACACTTCTGTGCAGGCGCCGCAAAGCGATGAGGCATAACTTAAATGCTTAAAATCTTCCATACCCTGCAGGTTGGGTGTGATCACACTCCCGATAGGACCACTATAGGTAGCGCCATAAGTATGCCCGCCAATATTCTTATATACGGGGCAGGCGTTCAAACAGGCTCCGCAACGAATACAATACAAGCTTTCTCTTTGCGTAGGACTTTGTAAAATATTGGTACGGCCATTATCTAATAAAATTACATACATATCCTCAGGGCCATCTGTTTCATTTGATTGCTTTGGCCCGGTAAGAATGGTATTATAAACGGTTACCTTTTGTCCTGTGCCAAATGTAGAAAGCAAGGGCCAGAATAATCCCAGGTCGGTTAAGGAGGGAATCATTTTTTCGATACCGACAATTACAATATGTGTTTTGGGAAAAGTACAGCATAACCTTGCATTGCCTTCATTTTCAGAAACGGCAACCGCACCGATATCACTGATGATAAAATTGGCGCCCGTAACACCTATTTCCGCCTCAACATATTTTTCACGTAAGATATTCCTTGCCACCAGGGTTAGTTCCTGCGGGGTCAGGTTGATAGAAGTTCCCAGTTTATGATGAAAAAGTTTGGCAACATCTTCCTTGCTTTTATGCATTGCCGGTGTTACAATATGGTAAGGGGCTTCACCATCTAATTGTTGTATGTATTCACCTAAATCGGTCTCCACACTTTCAATCCCGTTTTTTTCGAGTGCATCGTTCAGGTGAATTTCTTCGGTTACCATGCTCTTGCTCTTCACCAGTTTTTTGCAGTTTTTTTCTTTGCAGATATTAAGCACTTCCTCAATTGCCTGTTGCGAATTTTCTGCCCAGATTACTTTGCCTCCACGCCTGGTGAAGTTTATTTCAAAATCTTCCAGTTGCTGATCCAGTGTTTCAATGGCACGCCATTTTATATTCTTGGCTTTTTCTCTTGCAAGGTGCAGGTTTGTGAATTGCTCTTTACCCTCCGGCACCTTGGAATTGTATTTGCCAATATTAAAATTGATCTTACGGCGATGGTCCAGGTCCGCCGCTTTGATGGTACTTTTGGCAATAAAGGTTTTTGCATTTTCTGTCATGTGCATATTTTTTAACCAGCAGTTGTAGAAAAAGCGGTGAAATTGGCGACGCTCCATTCAAAATGGTAATTTCTATGGCCTGTTACCGACACGAAATTAGCAAAAAATCAGGTTTTTAAAACTTACATCCTTCATAACTGCAATATAGCGTCATATGCATGTCATATTGAAACCCAAAGAAAAGCCCCGTAAGGGTAACCCTTACGGTTAACCCTCGGTTCGTGGAGACACCATAGCCGTCAACCTATGTTTTAGGTAGAGCCGTAGGCTCGGTAGATGTTGTAGCAACGGATTTTAATCCGTTGTTAGAACATCCAATAGATGAGTGCCGTCGGCACGGTGCATTTTAAGCCTCGGTTTCGCTTCACGAACCGAAATTCACAGCCTCTGAAACCCAAACAATAGCAGAACTACCTGATCCTGAAATCCTCCCCCTTAGGGTTTAAGCCTCAGTTCCTGTCCCACCATTAGCCGTCAACCTATGTTTTAGGTAGAGCCGTAGGCTCGGTAGATGTTGTAGCAACGGATTTTAATCCGTTGTTAGAACATCCCATAAATGAGTGCCGTAGGCACGGAGCATTTTTGATTATCCTTTATACGGGCCGGGCCAATGGCTCTCAATTCAATTGTTGGTCTGTCAACGGATTAAAACCCGTTAAGCCTCGGTTTCGCTTCACGAACCGAAATTCATAGCCTCTGAAACCCAAACAATGGCAGAACTACCTGATCCTGAAATCCTCCCCCCAATGCAAATATTTATAAGGCACATTCTATTGGATCAGGTTAATCCCCCCTTTCCCAGCCGATATCTCCGAAACCTAAAGTTCATAATTCAAAATCGACCATTCACCAATCGATCCATCAGGTTATCTTAAACTAAGCACTCGTCGCTGACGGATCAATAAGGCTACCGGACCATAACGGTGGACCATAATATTAATGAAATGAAGTTATTCATCAGTTGCCCTAAGCAGCAACAAACTAAGACGGTAATACTCCTAAGTCTTTACCAACTTTTGTGAATGCAATGATTGCCTTATCTAAGTGTTGTTTAGTGTGGGCAGCACTTAATTGCACCCTTATACGAGCCTGGCCCTTTGCCACCACCGGGTAAAAGAAACCGATCACATAGATTCCTTCATTTAATAATTTAGCCGCGAAGTCCTGGGCAACCACCGCATCATACAACATGATCGGAACAATTGGATGTTCTCCGGGCTTTATATCAAAGCCGGCCTCCGTCATTTTAGTCCGGAAATATTTTGTGTTGTATTCCAGCTTATCCCTCAATTCGGTTGTTTCGCTCAGCATATCCAGTACGGCAATTGAAGCACCCACAATACTCGGTGCGAGGGTATTGCTGAATAAATATGGTCTGCTGCGCTGGCGAAGCATTTCAATAATGGCTTTATTGCCGCTGGTAAACCCGCCGCTTGCTCCACCCAGGGCCTTACCAAATGTGCCGGTAATAATATCTATCCTGCCCAAAACACCCCTGTATTCATGCGCACCTCTTCCTGTTTTACCCAGGAACCCGGAAGAATGACATTCATCGATCATAATAATGGCGTCATACTGATCCGCCAGCCCACATATTTTATCCAATTGCGCAATAGTACCATCCATACTGAAGGAGCCATCCGTTACAATGATTCGGTTGCGCAAATGAGCGGACTCTTTGAGTTTTGATTCCAGGTCTTCCATATTATTATGCTCATACCGGTATCGCTGAGCCTTGCACAACCTTACACCATCAATAATACTGGCATGATTGAGTGCGTCACTAATAATTGCATCTTCTTGTCCAAATAAGGGTTCAAATAAGCCGCCATTTGCATCAAAAGCGGCGGCATATAAAATGGTGTCTTCCGTGCCTAAGAATTTGGCAAGTTTTTGTTCCAGCTCTTTATGAATATCCTGGGTACCACAAATGAACCGGACACTGCTCATACCATAACCGCGGATATCAATATATTTTTTGGCTGCAGCTACAACTTTGGGATGAGACGAAAGCCCAAGATAGTTATTGGCGCAAAAATTTAAAACATTCTTACCCCCGACAATAATTTCGGCACCCTGCTCACTGGTGATGATCCGCTCTTTCTTAAACAAACCAGCTTTTTCAATTTCCACCAGTTCAGAAGCTATCCGTGATACGAAATTTTGATTCATAAATGAAATTTAATAGGCAAAAATAGGCAAGCTAAAGTGCATTTTGGGAGAATGTTTTAACAAGTTTTAACAATAATATTTTAGTGCTGTAACTTTTAACAGTTATTTTCGTTTTACCAAAAAAGCTACTGAATATGCCTTTAAAGAAATCAGCCCTTTTATTGATAGTAATATCTGTCAGTTCATTTGCCTTGCTGCTGTTTTCATCGGCAATCGCCCCCGGTGAACCTGTCATACCTGATATCCCTGGTAATTCCGCACCGGCAAAATGCTGTAGTCAGAAGAATGAGCCTAAAACTTTCTCAACATGGGATATGGTCTCTCAAATAATGCTGGGATCAGCAGCTTAATTATATTAATTTGTAACTTTTAATTTTTCTGGACGTATCATACCATATTAGCCAAATTAACAATTAAACCAGCACCAATTGCTGTATGACGGAAAAGGAATATAATCAATGTGTAAAACTGTATGCAGACAATGTATACCGCTTTATCCTCAAAAACCTGAGGCATGAAGCCGATGCAAAAGACATTGTCCAGGGAGCCTTTGAAAAAATGTGGGTAAACAGGCACCAGGTCGAAAACGACCGTTGCAAAAGTTATTTATTTACCGTAGCCTATCATCAAATGATCGATCATATTAGAAAAAACAAACGTATAAGTCTGAGAGAAGAATTTAACGAGGAACTTAGAATCACGAATAAATCGCAACATGATTCCAAAAAGATATTGCACGAGGCATTGAACAGGCTAAATGAAACCCAACGAAGCCTCGTATTGTTGAAGGATTATGAAGGATACAATTATGAAGAGATTGGGAAAATTACCGGGCTCAATGAGAGTCAGGTAAAAGTGTACTTGCATCGGGCCAGGTTGCAACTAAGAGAATACATTGTAAAACCTGAAAATGTGATATGAACCATGAACCATGAACCATGAACTATGAACATTAACAGACATAATTACGAAACATTTTTTTTACTGTATATAGACAATGAATTGCCTGTTGCGGAAAAAAAGGCAGTGGATGAATTTGTGGAGGCAAATCCCGACCTGCAGGAAGAGCTGGTAATGTTGCAACTGAGTATCCTGAGGCCTGATAATATTGTTTTTGATGATAAAAAGAAGTTACTTAAAAATGAATTAAACCCTTCTGGTGTACAGGAGAAATTATTGTTGCTTTTGGACAATGAATTGACAGCAACGGAAAGAAATGAGATAGAGCGATTAATAAAATCAGATCCCGCTATTAAAAAAGAATGGATAATTCTGCAACAAACAAAACTATTACCGGCAAAGGCAAATGTTTATAATGATAAACGATCCTTATACAGAAAAGATGGGGGCAGGTTGGTAACCTTTCCCTGGCAGCGGATGGCTGTCGCCGCAGTATTGATTGGATTTGGTGTATGGAGCGTATGGATATATTTCAATAATGATAAGGTGGCGGATAAAGAAATAGTCTTAAATACCCAAACAGGAACAGACCACGATACCCTTAAGCTGACTAATCACCAACCCTCAGCGCCAAATTTGCCATCCTCTCCAAATCAAAAGGAAATAGCGGCTACCCGGGTAAATACCAAGAAAACTTCCACAGCCACAACAATGAAATCGCATGAAAAATCCGCACCCCCGAGGTTAACAAACACGGATTTTCAACCAAATGATGTAGTTGAAAAAACTAATAATTTACCTAAGCCACATTCTGATAATCTTAACAAAATGGGAAGTAACGAAACCATTCCTGAATACGTAACACATGAAAAGAAGCCCAATAACATTGTAAACCCGGGGAAAGATGAGGAGGGGAAAAGTACCGGAAACCTGGCCCCGGCTAATTCATATGCTACTACTACATCCCTCACTGAAAACAGCGAGGATAATAATAACCGCGTTCTCTTTATGGATGAAGAAAAAATAAAGAAAACAAAGCTGGGCGGAATTTTTCGGAAAGTTAAAAGGGTGCTGGAACGGAACGCCAATATTAAACCCGGAGGCAATAATATTAAAGTTGCTAACCTGGAATTTGCAATTCAATAAAATTTAAAAAAAGGAACATGAAGAAGCTATTTACATTAATGGCATTGGTATCTATATGCATAGTAGCCAACGCACAATCCGACCCTGCCAGGGTTTCCAAAGAATCCGATACAATTCGTATAGGAAATATTATTATCACGAAGAATGGGAATAAAAGTGATGATGACAAAAAATTCGATCCGCATATAGCGATGGGCAGGCATTACAAAAGAAAACTTTCAAATGTGAGTACCAACTGGGGAGTTATAGACCTGGGTTTTTCAAATTATTCTGATGAAACCAATTACGGTCCGGCGAATAGTTACCTTTATAACAGGTTAGGTACAGCAGCTTTAGCTAAAAGTGATTTCAAATTGAGAGCCGGTAAGAGTGTGAATGTGAATATATGGTTCTTTATGCAACGCCTGAACTTGGTAAAACAACATGTAAGCCTGAAATATGGTTTAGGGCTTGAGTTGAACAATTACCGTTACAAATCCACATCAAGCCTAAGTTACCTTGAACAAAACCCCTACATTACCAGCCAGGCACCCTCACCGGTAGTGATCAGGGATTCTATCAATTTTTCGAAAAATAAATTAGCGGCGGATTATATTACGGTACCAATGATGTTAAATTTTTCAACCAGCCCGGGATATACCAATAAAGGACTAAGTTTAAGTGTAGGTGTTAGTGCGGGCATTTTATACAGCCAGCGTAATAAGCAGGTAAGCCAGGAAAGAGGGAAACTAAAAAATAGAGGTGATTATGATCTGGAACGTTTCAAATTATCCTATGTAGCTGAAGTAGGTTTGGGCCCAATAAGGCTTTACGGTTCTTATAGCCCAAAATCTTTCTATGAAAGAGGGTTGGATATGAAGCCTTATACCGTGGGTGTTCGGTTTAGTAACTGGTAATAAGCTGCCAGGTACGGACAACCTGATTATATGAATCTTGTTGAAAAGTATAAAACTGTTACAACCATCAACCCAAATTTTCTAATTATCCCCTGCAGGGTTGGTTGATGAATTTAAGAATTAATACGGGTATAAGAAAAAGCTTCTGTATTTGCAGGAGCTTTTTTGATGATATTAACACCTCGTATCCCGCATTAACCGAAAGGACGCGTATAAATTATTGAATGTATTTTTATTTCATAATTAAATGCATTGATAGGATAGTATAATTAAATTTGTTCCATACCTGAAAAACGGCTTTGAAATTCATTACTGCCTGCTTTGATTTTCCCCGTTTAATTTTTGAAATAGATATAAACTCAAATTAATGTCTCTCGTTAAAACTGCACGGCTTGCTATTATAATTTTATGCATTACAGCGTGTACACAAAGTGCAAAGAAGCATAACCCGGTAAGCCCGGCAGAAAATAATGACGAAATTATATTATCGAATAATGAATCTTCCGGAAAAAATCTTTCTATAAAATATTGCCAGCTCTGTCACCTGTACCCGGAGCCGGCACTGTTAGATAGAAACACCTGGCTTAAGGGTGTGTTGCCCAATATGGGCTGGCGAATGGGAATTCGGGAAAAAGGAATTGACCCCTATGCTGGTATGTTACCGGAAGAGGAAAAAATTGTACGCAAATTGAATGTTTATCCGGATACCCCAAAAATTAAAAAAGAAGAATGGGAAAAAATTATAGCATTTTACGGTAAGGAAGCTCCCGGTGAGCCACTTGCCCAAAAAACAACAATAAATATTGCCAGCGGGTTACCGCAGTTTAAAACCAAACTAATCAGGCTTGGAGATAAACCATTGCCCCAGACCACTTTATTGAAATTTGACAAAGCGACATCACAACTTTACGTAGGGGATGCACAAAAAGTACTATATATTTTGAACAACAAATTTCAACTAAATGATAGCTGGGTAGTAGAAAGCGCACCTACTGATATGGATTTCCCCAAAAAAAAGGATCCCAGGTTACTTACAATTGGAATATTTCCACCATCTGATCAAAAAATTGGAAGACTTGCTTCATTGGATACAGCTTCAGTTTTGCCTGAAAATGGAGTTTTTATTGAATTCTTACCCCGGCCGGTCCAGTTTACTGCTGCAGATTTAAATATGGATGGAAAAGAAGATATTGTAATCTGCGGGTTTGGAAATCACACAGGAAAATTGTCATGGTTCGATGGAGGCAATCCCTCAAAAGAACACATCTTAACGAATTTACCCGGAGCCAGGCGCGTAGAGATCTTCGATTTTAACAACGACAAAAGGCCTGACATAATGGTCCTGATGGCGCAGGCTTATGAAAAGATTTCTATATTTTATAACCAGGGGGAGGGGAAATTTATTGAAAAGAAACTGCTGGGATTTCCACCTGTTTATGGTGTCAGTTATTTTGAACTGGCAGACTTCAATAAGGATGGCTTTCAGGACATTCTGCTTACAAATGGAGATAATTGGGACCTATCTCCCATTAGAAAAAACTACCATGGTATCCGGATTTTCCTGAATGATGGAAAGGATAATTTTAAAGAAGCATGGTTTTATCCGATGTATGGTACCAGTAAAGCAGTGGCGAGAGATTTTGACAACGACGGTGACCTGGATATTGCCGCAATATCGTTTTATGCTGATTTGGATAAGCCTGAGCGAGGCTTTATATATTTGTCTAATGAAGGGGGTCTTAACTTTAAAGCCTACTCCACCCCGGAAGCGGCCGTCGGAAAATGGTTAACGATGGATGCCGGAGACTTTGACCGGGATGGTGATGTGGATATTGTGCTTGGATCATATTTTCAATCGGTTGGTGAACTATCAAAATTAGTTGCTAAAGGCGTTTTAACATTTCCTCAAATTATGGTGCTTACCAATAAAAAAAATAATTCTGCTTTGGGTAATTTGTCAAACCCGCAACCGGTTTCCAAAAAAGTGGAAACTATTCAAAAAAACTAAAGCATTGTTAATAAAAAAAAGGGCATAATATTTTTTAAGGGCATAACGTTTAAATAGAATTATTAAATTATTCTTTCAGTTATGAAGTTCGCCCGCTTTTATCCCTTATTGGCATTATGTGTCATTTTTGCGATGACGGCTTTTGTACCGGAAAGAAATAAAAGGAAACGGCCCGCAAAGAACGCCAATTCATCCACGGTTATAAAGGCTTCGATTGAAAACGAATCTGCAGAAAACCCATATTATATAATTATTGACAAGAGTGATTACGAATTAAAAGTATTTGATGAGGAAGGTTGGTACGCCACCTATCCAATTGTATTTGGAAGCAAGGACCTGGGAGATAAAATGAAAGAAGGGGATAAGAAAACACCGGATGGACATTTTAAAGTGATCCAAAAAAAGATACATACCAAATGGTCCTACGAATTGTTATTGGACTATCCCAATCAGGCATGTTTTCAGCGTTTTAATGAACGTAAACAACGGGGCCTGTTGTCAAAAGATGCCAGGATCGGGGGAGGAATTGCCATTCACGCTACCCGGCCGGAAGAGGAATGGACGGTGGATAATTTTTACAATTGGACCGATGGCTGTGTGTCAGTAAAATATACCGAAATGAAAGATCTGTTTAGCTATATCCCGGTAGGTACACCGGTTACAATACAACAATAAGTACCCGGCCTTCCCCGCGGAGCGGGGAACCAACCATTAAATACTGGCTTTTTTTTAAACGGCAAAATCACACAATTCCCAACTTATTGTTGACACGGCCCTAGTTATTGTCCGAAAGAAGATTTGGCAAAAAAAGCAGGCTCCCATCACCATAGCTGAGAAAACGGAAATCGTTTTCCATAGCATATTCATAAACCCTTCTCCAATCTTCGCCAATTGCTGCGGCCACCAATAGCAATAAAGTAGACCGGGGCTGATGAAAATTGGTTATGATTGCCTTAGCTATCCTGAACTGGTAACCGGGAGCTATCAGGATCTCTGTTTGGGTGATCATTCTTTCGCAATTATTTTTTTCCATCCGGTTTAACAAAGCATTGAGTGCTTCCGTTGCTGAAATATTTGTACCAGTTAAAGGGCTTTCATATACATCCCATTGATGTATCACCAACCCGTCCATTTTATAATCCGGATACAGGATTGCTTTCACCCCCATCCAATACAAGCTTTCCAGTGTTCGTAAAGAAGTAGTACCTACAGCAACAATTCCGTTGTTAATATTTTTAAGTAGCATTTTAATCGTAGCTGCTGTTGTATCGATCCATTCCCGATGCATTTGGTGCCCTTGCATGGAGGCTGCTTTTACCGGCTTAAAAGTACCAGCACCAACATGCAGGGTGATGTGGGCGACGGAAATATTTTTTGCTGCTATGGATGAAAATATAGCAGGTGTAAAATGAAGTCCCGCGGTAGGTGCGGCAACAGATCCATCATATTTTGCATAGATGGTTTGATACCTTTCCTTATCACTTTCCCCCGGTTTTCTTTTAATATATGGTGGTAAGGGTGTATCGCCGGCCTGCTCAATCACTTCCGCAAAAGTAAAATGTACGGGCTGCCACGAAAATTCTGCTACATAAGCATCCGGAAGCTTTTCGATCAACCGGACCTGTAATTCAGTGTCAGAATGCTGCAAGTTGAATTTTTTGACTAATATTCCCCCCTTCCATTTACTTGCCCCGCCAATTAAACATTTCCACCGGATCCTTTCTTTTTTACTCATGATGGTGCAATACTCGTTCACGGCTTCATAGGGTTCGAGGCAGAAAATTTCTATAACTGCACCAGTGTTTTTTCGAAACAATACCCTGGCCTGTATTACCCTCGTATTATTAAAAACGAGCATGCCTTCTGCTGGTAAATATTGCACTATGTTTTTGTACCTGTCTTCCTGCAGGTTGCCATCTTTGTATATCAATAGTTTTGAATCATCCCTTTCGGGCAGCGGAAAAGCAGCAATCTTTTCATCGGGTAATATGTAAGAATAATCTTTTATAGAAATTTCTTTAGGGTGCATAGGCGACATTTTTTCATTGACAAAGATGCCATCTTTAATTGGAAATAGTTGAAACCCGCCGGCGGTTAAAATACCTCTAGCATAAAATCTAAAACCTTTTCTAGCACAATTTTTCATTCAATAAAAATTATTGTCCCGGCTAAGGAGCTTAGTGGAATTTCAGCATGCTGGTTGTGTTCTCTGCTGAATAGCAGGCAATCTATAAATACAACTGCAAAATTTGGGTTCAGTTAAAAAATTAGAATTGGGTAAAAAAAATGCATAAAATTGTCAGGGGTTTTGAAATAACTAATTTATTTAGTAAATTTAGCTAAATTTATTAGGTGAATTTGAAGGAGATTAGTTAATTAGAATATGAAAAACATTTGTTTTTGAATGATGTGTGTTAAGCGTTCCAGATGATGTTTGGGATAATAGCCAAAAAGAAAGGGATCTCCCAGATAGAATTGGAAACAGAAGTGGGAGCGCAACAGAAAGCCGGCTGAGAAATATTTTCCAAACCTAATTCAGATATTTGCCGTGCCTACGGCACTCTGTCTGGGGGGATAACCTACAACGGGTTAAAACCCGTTGCTACAAAATGTTTCGAGCCGATGGCTCTTGAATACAGGAATTATTATGGATGCTCTGTGCAGAGGCATAGCCTCGATCCATATTGTAGCAACGGATTTTAATCCGTTGAAAAGGCCAATAAG
>JBDTWP010000069.1:0-21530 GCA_040006615.1 Ferruginibacter sp. | reverse complement strand
ACGGATTAAAATCCGTTGCTACAACATGAACCGAGCCTACGGCTCTACCAAAAACGTAAGTAATTGATAAAGGTCGTTAGAAGAGGAAACAGAATTTTTTAGCAAGGAAGGTTGACAATCAAATAGCAGCCGCGATGGATATACTATAGAAAGTGTTATCAGAGACAGAGATAACCAGACTTGGCAAGGTAGCAGGATTTGTAAAGCGAGACTCAAAAAAAGTAGATGCATTTAAATTTGTGAAAGCACTACTCTTTGACCAACTCCAGTACGACCAGCCTAGTTTACAGCAACATGCATTTGAGTTAATAGCAGATAAAAATGTAAAATTTTCATTTATAGAATCGTTTGCTAATCGTTCCGGCTAATTCGGAAATCCGTATGTTTTCATTAGCGGCCGGAAACTCCCGGATTCCTCCCGGAATAGCGTGACATTGGATTTGTTTTAAATATTAAATAAAATATCAGTAAATTCCTTTTTCAAAGCAGGACTTATTCATGCCAGAATCCCGCCAACTTGCTGTTATCATGTTTACCGATATTGTCGGTTATACTGCTATGATGCAGCAACATGAATCCCTGGCCCTGATTAAATTAAATCGCTACAAAGAAGCACTAAAGCTCAAAGTGGAGGAATTCCAGGGAGAGATCATTCAGTATTTCGGAGATGGCGGTCTTGTTATTTTCAACAATTCAAAGGATGCAGTGAACTGTGCAGCCGCTTTACAGGAAGATTTTCAGGAAGAACCGCAAGTGCCTGTTCGCATCGGTATCCACCTTGGGGACATCATTTATAAAGAAGGAAATATTTTTGGCGATTGTGTCAACATCACGTCACGAATTGAAAGCATGGGTATTCCGGGGGCTGTGCTGATCTCGGAATCTGTGCAGCAACAAATAAAAAACAAACCGGAATTTAAGCTTACTTCTTTAGGCAATTTCGAGTTCAAGAATGTTGATGAACCCATGGAGATCTTTGCGCTTGCCATTAGTAATTTCCCCGTTATAAACCGGGATGGTATAGGTGGGAAGTTTAAGGAACAGCAAGTTGTTAAATCCATTGCAGTTTTGCCTTTTGTAAATATGAGCAATGACCCGGAACAGGAATATTTTAGCGACGGCATGGCAGAAGAGATCATCAACTCCTTAATCCATTTGAAGGATCTGAATGTAGCGGGGCGCACATCTTCATTTCAATTTAAGGGGAAAAATATTGACCTTCGCCAGGTAGGTAAGAAACTAAGTGTACGTACCGTGCTTATAGGTAGTGTTCGAAAACAGGCTAACCGGCTTCGAATAACAGCCCAGTTAGTAAACGTTGACGACGGATATCACCTGTGGTCGGAAAGATACGACAGGGAAATAAATGATATATTTGCCATACAAGATGAAATTGCATTAGCCATAACAGAAAAACTCCGGGTAACATTGCTGAAAAAGGATCGCGACCTGATCACAAAAAGCTATACACAAAACACGGAAGCCTACGAATTGTATTTAAAAGGAAAGTTTTACACGACAAGGCGGGGCGCTTCTCTTTTAACCAGCATGGAATGCTTCCAAAAAGCGATTGAACTCGATCCTGATTTTGCATTGGCACATGCAGGATATGCGGACGTAAACTTGTTATTGGCAACCTACGGTTTAATGCCACCCGAACAGGCAATGACCAGTGCAAAACAATCCGCGGAGAGAGCATTGGAACTGGATCCAACACTTTGTCAACCATATTGTTCACTTGGATATTATTATAACTCCTATGAATGGAACTGGCCGGAGGCTAAGAAAAATTTCCTTAAATCCATTGAATTAAACCCAAAATATGCTGAAGGTCATTTCAGGTATGGGTTGAATTATCTGACCTGGGTGGAAGGCAAATTCGATGAAGCAGAAAAACATGGGAAAATAGCCATAAAACTGGAGCCGCTTAGTTCAATTTGCTATGCTACCTATTCCCTGATTCTTCACAGCGCCGCCAAATTTGATGAAGCATTGGCAGTTTGCAAGATTGGTATTGAACTGGATGCTAATTCATTCGTATGTCATTTAAATGCCGGGAGTTCGCAAATGTCGTTGCAACAATATGATGCGGCAATTTCCTCCTACGAATCTGCAATGAAACTTGCCAACAGACACCACTTTATCGTTAATGCACTTATCTGGACCTATTGCATCGTCGGGCAAATTGATAAGGCCCGCAAATTAATGGATGAATTAAAAGAAAGATCGTTAAGCGAATATATCGCCAAAACTTTTACCGCTTTATCTGCGGCCTACCTGGATGATTTAGATGAAGCGTTCGAGTACCTGGAAAAAGCATATATCGACCGGGATCCGATCTTAATGATGCTTAAATATGAACATTGGGTTCCGGCCTCATTCAGGAATGATCCGCGTTTTCAAAAAATCATAGAAAGAATTGGATTTCCCAATTAGTGCATTACCTGCCAGGTATACTTCTTTAAAAATTTTACCGCATGAAGGAAAAATGACCTGGATGATCCGGTGCGTTTCGCCTTACTTCTTTTTCAATATATCACTCATTTTGTTTTTCCTTTTTGTACTTATTAAACAGGTCGAGCTTAAAACTAATATTGCCGTCAGCACCGGGCCTCGCCCTGATGTAAATGCTTTTTTTTGCTTTTTTATCCGTACCGGTATTTTCAGGGTTGTAATCAGCATCTCTCTTTTTTAGATTATTTAGCGGAACCCGGATGCTGATATCAGTGTTTCCTTTCATACTATAAATCCCTTCTACAAAAAATGAAAATACAGAAGACTGAATCTCCATTCGATTGATCTTTATATCCCTGTTACTTATTTCCAGGCGGTTCTTTAATTCAGCAAACCTTATATTTTCAAAATCTCTTTTTTTAAATAGAAAGTTCTGCAACTTTTTTACCGGTTCATAGTTTATAAGTGCACCGTCTTTTAATGAAAAGTCTATGGTACTTTTTAAAGTGGATGGGAGTACATTGGCATCTTCGTCAAGCTCAAGCGAGGCTTCAATTTGCGCTGTTAGTTTTCCATCTAAGTTCTGAGCCGTTAATACATCCAGGCCAAAATTGTTGAAGGCATTGAAGACCTTACTTACATCCACATTCTGCATGGCCGCATTGATTGTAGTCTGCAGGTAGTTTGTTTTTTGCTTCAATAAAGAACCATTCATATTGATGTTTCCCCCCGCATGGTTCATACTTACGTTATTAATGATATAGCTGTTCTCTAATAGTGAGATATCGGCATTGACATTCCCTGCTTCAAACTTTTTGTAATGGAGGTCTGCTGCATCCAGTTTTACATGAAGGCTTGCTTTTTCCAGCAGGGCATCGATCTTTGATGCCACAGAAGAGAATTTAGTTTTGCCTTTTGGTGAAAGAGTGACATTTTTACCAGGTTTTAACAGGAAGGTAAAGGCGGCCAAATTTAATAAAGGTGTAGAAATATTCCAGTCAATAATTGCTTTGCCGGGTTCCGTGTTGATTAGGGTGAGCAGGTTATCGGCCCGCCCCTGCATGAGCATCTTATTATTCAGAACAATGCACTGAAGATTTTTTACAATTACATCCGAATTTTTAAATATCAGTTGCCCGGTCAGGTTTTTCATTTCCACATCTCTCGGGGTATATAAGAGGGTGCCATTTTTAAATGATACGGTGCCGTTTATGAATGAATTTGTATTGTCATTCTTTTCAATTGGCCCCTTATAGGTTAGTTTTACTGATCCATTGCCTGATTGCAATTCTAAAACATTACTTCCAATAAGGTCGTTTAGTTTTTTTAATGGAAATTCAGCTGCCAGGTCGCAGGTAAGAATGGGTTGCTCTAAATTCAAAATTTCGATATTGCCTGATACAAGGGGCATATCATACCAACCGGCTGTAAAATTGTGCAGGTTAATTATAGAATTGGAATCATTCCTGGGCAAGCCCTTCACATATTCATTGGTAAAATAGCCAGTGAAAGAAGCATGCTCAAAATCAAGGAAGGGGGTTCTTAAATTCGTTTCTTTTGCTGTCCAGTTAATATAGATCAATGGCTCGCCTCCTTTCAAAGGGCCGCTGATGCTGAGATCCACGTCCAATGGTTTGTCGGGTTCTACTTTTGATAAGGATTTCGCGATCCTTTCCGGCATCAGGGATTTTCCTTCGTTATAAATCAGCTTTCGCGTATGCGCACGCAAACTAAACTGTGGCGCATCTCCTTTGAGATCGAAGAGGCCGGATAAATTAAATTGCTGTCCCGATAGTTTTATGTTAATGCTGTCAAACTGTAACTGGTTCAATTGTTTATTAAAAAGCAACACAAATTTCCCGGTAAACTTCTTTTCCTTTAAAAAACTTCCGCGAGGCAAATTAAATGCGAGGCTGTGAATTATGATATCAGCTTTTGCCTCAAATCTAAGAAAAGTTGCTTCCTGGTCATCCACTTTCATGTTAAGATCATTCACAAAAAAATTATGGAGCTTTTCTTTCTTCCGGTCGTCAATTGTAAAGCTGATCTCTTTTAATATGATCGACTTTAATTCATTATTTTCAATGGATTTCTTTGAAACGGAACTGTCTTTTTTTTGTTCAAATAAATAAGTATTTGTATAACCGGTCGTGTCCGTGAATAAATAAATTGCACCATTTTCTATTGTCAACCCATTGAGCGGCGTCTGTCTTTTCATGAGCTTTATAATACTTAGGCGGGCAAGTAAACGGTCTGCACGGAAAAAAGGATGTTTGTGCAATGCAAACATGCTATCGGTGATACTGACATTATTAAGTACCACCGAAATTTTGGGAAACTGCCTGAAAAAACTCAACTCCACGTCGTCAACAGAAACTTTGCCATTCAATTTTTTTCCAATCTCGGCGGTAACCTGATTGATAATCGATTTTTTATGGATGCTTACATAAGTAAATACACAGATATATAAAATCAATAAAACCCCAAAAAGAATCAGAAGGGTTTTAAAAATTATCTTTAGCAACTTCTTCAAGTAGATGAAATTTGGTTGTCATAAATAAACGTTTCCAGGTAGGTGTAGCTTCGGGGAAGCCTTTATTTAGCCATTGCATAATTCCCATAATTGTTTCTACACGGTTATCTTCCCTGGCGAGGACCCTATTGGCGGTAATTGCTCCGTACCCGTTCCGCTGCATTTTTTCAGTATTATCTATATTTTAAGTTTATAATGCCAATACAATGCCTATTATAAGGAATGAAGCTGTTTAAGATTGAATTTTTCGTTTCTCATAAAACCGTTCAGGAGGCGAAACCGGGGCGGTCAGCCGCAACCTTGTACCACCGGCCGATTTTGTACCCGTATTGAATCCAGGCAAACATTTTTAGCCGGTTCCTTAAATACTTAAAATAGTTAATTACGATACAGATTTTTCATTTAATTCAGGCAGGAAAAGAAAATTGAGAAAAGGATTGCCCATATGTAGATTTTGTAATATTCAGATTATTTCTACATCATATTGCTGATAATCAAATGTGTTGAAAAGGGGAAATCAGGATTAGTGAACTCCTTTTTGGGGATCGTTCTGGTCTTATGTAAATTACAAAATTTTCTAAAGGCTTTTTGCTTATTTACTTTTTATTTGATTATATTGTTGTCCGAATTTATTATTCATATTTATTCATTTTTAGATTCACCTTATTCCTCCCCTGCTTCGAATGGATAAATTCCGGAGTATATCGGGTGATTGACGGGACAACCCTTCAAAAAGTTTTAAGTTTTTATTTGGTACAATATTAGCTATAAAACGCAATTGTTAAAATTATCGAGCCGAACAAATTTTTAACCAATAAATAAATTTTTATGAAAAAGTCGTATTTGCTACCCTTTATTTTAATTTGTGTATTAGCATCCTGTAAAAAGGGTAATGATGTTTCGATGAACCCTCCCCAAAACAAAATTGAAACCTTGCCAGGTATAATCAGTGGCGACCTCATATTGAAAACAAATACGGATTACATAATCAATGGACAGGTATTTGTAAAAAACAATGCTACGCTAACCATCCCTGCGGGTATTACCGTATCTATGGTTAAAAATGACGCCCTGGAAAATAAAAGTGTTTTAGTGATTACAAAAGGATCCAAATTATTTATCAATGGCACGGTCGATAAGCCTGTTGTATTTACCTCTGCTTCCACAACAAGGTCTCCCGGCGATTGGGGGGCAATCATTTTACTTGGAAATGCACCTATAAATATCCCGGCCAAAACAGATAATATCGCCGGGTTAAATAAGACTGCCGATACTGAATTTGGCGGATCCGTTCCAGACGATAATTCGGGATCAATTAGCTATTTACGAATGGAATATTGCGGAGGTATCAACCCTGAAAATGAAGATGAGTGGGCCGTAGATAAGGCAAGCGGATTGTGTTTGGGAGGTGTAGGCTCAGGTACTAAAATCGATAATGTTATGGTTGAACATTCCAACGATGATGCTTTCCAATTTTTAGGAGGCACTGTGAATGTCACCCATTTGATCGGCTATAATAACGGAGATGATGATTTTGACTTTGATCTTGGTTATACAGGTAAATTACAGTTCCTCATATCTTACCGGGCACAACTCACTTCTAATCATGCGTTAAGGGCTAATGGACTGGAAAGCTATAATGATGAAGTCCCTACTACTAATCCGCCGCTTACACGCCCCGTTATTTCTAACATGACTATCATCGGGCCACAGGGTAATGAATCTGTTAAATCAAATCTCAACCAGGGAGTTTACATTCGAAAAGGAACCAGATTTTTTATTCAAAACTCTGTTATCGCCGAATACCCGCAAGGTGCTTTGATGCTCTGCCCCAAAACCAAACCCCCTGTAATGACAGATAAAGGCTCTGAATTCAGGTATAATTTAGTGCAAAGTGACGACGCCAACCGCACTTTCAGCTATGACAACGGCAGTTCGGTAAATGGAGATCCTGAATTAAAGGTTTTCGCACTAAATAGTGTGAATAATAATAAAATGTTCCAGGCATCTGCGGATCTGCAATTAACAGCCATTTACGCCAATAATCCCGACCTTACACCAATGTCGGGATCAGAAGCTGCCTCCGGTGCAAATTTTGAAGGAGCAAATTACCTGACTTTCTTTACCCCGGTTGCTTACAGAGGTGCGATAGGACAGGTAAATTGGGCTGCTGCAAGCACCTGGGCAGTTTGGAAATGATACATTATTTGTCCTAAGACTTTAAAAACTAATTAAGCTGCCATCTGGCAGCTTTTTATTTGTACATCCCGAAAAGATAACTTTGTGCAATTAATTCAGCTCATAAAGCGTTGGGTAATTTGCAAGAAATCTTTTATTGACATTTTTATGTTGTCACTAAACGCCTTCGTTGAAACTCCGAATTACATTCCCTGAAGCCATTTCTCTACCCGATGTCAGGGCGAGGGGAGGTAAATAATTTGAATAAAACCGCCAATGACCTATTAGATCCATAAATACAATCGGAAAGGCTATTTCATATTATTGTAGCCTGGATATTCCGGTCAATGGTTCAATTATTGGTTGCCTCCGGTAGGACTTCATTTAGCTTGTTATCATTTACAAACTTGTCTCTTACTTCAGCAAATTCTGCATTTACAGCCGTTGCATCAATTAATGCATCATCTATTTTTTCATGAATGTCAGGTAACTTCTTGTCCAGCAGGCTATTACCAAGATTAATGTTTTCAGCTTCAAGCTGGGCAATCTTTTTTAACAAAGAGGTCTGGCTATTGGTAATGTCTTCCAGTTCACGAAGCATCTTATCCATCATATGCATTTTTTCAATTTTGTCCATAATAATATGTTTTCAGATTATAATGCTAATACAATGCCCGGTTTTAAAAAATGGTAATTTCCGATACTTACAATAAATAATTGCAGTGGTGATTACCGTTAATTCAGGAACAAAGAGAAAAGTGAGGAAGGTATTACCCACTTTTATATTCGCCCATATTTTTGATATATTAACGTTTAACCACCGCTATGCAACAAAATACAAATTAAAAACAAGCTATCAAGCCTTGCAGGTAAAATGTAATCGCCATGAGATATTGACATCAGGAACCAATTTCAAATTAAGCAACTATAGTCTAAATAATGGATTCTCTGTTAGCGGGAAATGCAAGCGCTACTAAAATATGTTCTTCTTTGATCGAAGTGTAATCTTCCGTTATCCGTGAATATGTCATAAGGAAACTAACCATTGAAGAATGTCTGCTATTACTATTTTTGTTCGCTTAATATAAGGCTTACCAAAGTGAATTTCCGGATCAATAGAAGTATCCCTCCCTACCCTTTTTTCTCCAGCACCAACACGATCTTATTAAAATCCGCAGAAGAGTTGATCACTTTTTTAAATGTTTCAAAATCCTTTAAAGGATACTTAAGCTGCCTGTAAGTCTCCAATACATTTACTTCCAGCACGTTGTTCACCACTTTATAAGAACTCACAAAACCCATGGTTACAACATTTTCCTTTTTGTATTGTAAATCGATATTGATATCATCCAGGTTCCTGATAGTATAACCTTTCGGAATATCAAAAGTGATCTTCCTCTCTTCGACATGTGCATATGGCATTTCGGCGGGGAGTTGCCGCGGTTTTTCCTGGTACATCTGTACCTGGAGGCCGATCAGTTCACCTAATTTAAACAACAACTTATTACCTGCGCGTTCAAGTAATTCAGCTGTGTGGATGGTGCCGCTGATGATCAGGGGCTTGTTATCCCAGGTGTCCGTGAGGCTGGTATTTTCCGTTTTTATATTTTGGATATTCTCACTTTTTGCCAGGTTTTGGATGATTTCCTTTACAGTTTCTTCCTGTTTGTCTTTTGCGAGATAGGTCCAGATCGGTCTGTAAGATATTGCAGGATATCCTTTTAATATTTGCTTGCTCTCAATAATAAGCGAATCGCCGGATGCATCTAATCTTGCATGTACTTCCATATTTTGCGCATTCTGTTCGAATGGTTCGATTGGTATATCGTCAAATTTTCCAAAGGCAGTTTTTACATCGCCAATAATGGTGCCTTTTATAAACAATCCCCTTGTTCCTGCCCAGTATGCTTCAACAAAAGGATAGCGATATATTGATCCTGATGGTTGCACCAATTTACCGGTAGATGGAAAATATATCAGCGTTTCATCTATCCTGTTCCAGTTGGCAAGCTCTTCATCCAGTGGCACCTGGTTGCGGACAGATGGGAATACGGCCTGGTATTTAATATTTTTATTTTCAAGCATACACACAAAAAAACGCACAGCGCCAAAATTGTTGGTATTACCGTTTTTAATGATGGCTTCAATGTTATCAGCATCCTCATTCACTAATTTTTCATCTATATTGATCTTCGTTTTCATGTAGTCCTCCAGCAGCATGATGGTTTTTTCCTCTGTTGCATCTGCGGGTATGTTAGCACCACTGATAAATTTGGAAATAGCCTTTTTTTCCTTTTCACTAAATGTGCTGATATTGGAGTATGCCTTACGGGCAAGTTCCTTCCAGGTGTACATTTCAACATCATTGTTCGTGCTGAGGTTATAGCTCAGTTTAAAATCCGCCCTTTGAAGGTAAGGATCGCGCAAACCATACTTTTCATCATCTAATTCTTTGATGTTTTCGGAATAACCCGGTATAAACCGCTCATCATTGATGAGGCTGTCCTTTAAAACCGTAAAGCCATTAAAACCTTTGGCTTCAAATTTTAAATGCTTAGGTGTAATGATCAGTAGTTTAGCCTGGTAATAAGGCACGGATTTACTATTAAAAATTTCACTGCCAAAAAATGAGGGATCTTTTTTTACCATGTAGCTGTATTCAATTTCCGCTCCTTTATCAATGCCTTCCATGGCAAATAATTTATACCGCCTGCCGTCCTCTTCCTCTTCCTTTATTTTGTCGGCCGGCACCTCGATCACTTTACCGGCAGAAGTGATCACCCGTGCCCTGATATCATAGATCTCCGCATTACGGAACATTGTGAGGTAGATCTTGTTAAACATCTCAATGCCTTTGTCATCCTCCACTTTTATCAGCCGGTACACATAATTGAACTGCATAAGGTTCTTTCCTTCAAATTTGTAGCGGAACGTGCGGCTATCCATTAAATAGACAGCACTCTGGCCTTTAAAATTGACGGGCAGTTGGTGCAATACGGGCGATTCGGCCCAGGGCTGCATATCAGTGTACAGGCCATCTACCTGGGCTGTACCACTAAGGGTTAATAAGATGGCTGAGGTTGCCATTAAGAAGATCCTTTTATTCATAGTTACCGGTTGTAGTTATTTTAGCTATTTCCTTTTTAAGACGACCTGTTCTTTGAAAGCAGGCGAAATTATGGATACAGCATTGTTCCAGGCTGCAAAATCCTTCGGTTGTATATATAATTTTTTCATCACAAGTTGCTGTGTGGCGCTGATTTCCCCTGCATTTTGTTTGTAAATAATTGAAAAATCAAGCACCTCATTAGACACTGTCGTGTTCCCGGGGACATAGTCTGAGACATAACCCGCCGGAATCTTTAGCGTATGTACCTGGTTGATGGTATGCAGGAAATCATTCTCGATGGCGACTTTTCTTTTAGTTGTATCAATGGGTGTAGTGCCGAATAATTTTTCCAGGTTGAGATTAACATAGATCTCATCTGTGATTGATTTCGCATAATCCGGGATCTCGAAAGAGGAAGAAATATTGGCCACCTTATTTACAGGGTCGGAAAGCCGGATACTGTAATCCTTCATAATGAATTTATTGCTGCCCTTTGCCATGCGCCTGCGGGCGTACACTCTTTCATCATCACCTTTGTTGTACAATAAGCTGTTGTATACTTCGCTGCCGAAATAACCGGAGTAATCCACCGAACATTTACCTTGAAGGGTATTATTGGCGACAGTTAAAAACGTACTGTCGGTGATAATACTCTTTATTGCCGGCATTACGGGTACTTTTACCAGTTCATATTTTTCCGGGTTAATACTGATGAGCGCCTCCTTATCCTGTATGCCGCTGGTAGGCATTCCAAAAATACAATTGGGGTCAGTAGCGTCTAAAAATATCCATGATTTGTCTATTTTCACAGCACTGATCATGTGATTATCGGTGAGTGGTAGCGGCACTTCAGTATAACTGTAAGGTATGGACCTTGTTCCGATCCATGTGAAGCTGGCATTCAATCCGCTTATTTTTAGCATTGCCGTGAGAATACTTGCCATATCCTTGCAATCACCATATCTTTTGGAGCATACATCTGCGGCCTGCCTCGGCACGAAGCCTTCCATACCTTCTTCAAAAGCCACATATTTCACATGATTTTGCACCCAGAGATAAATAGCCTGCGCCTTATCCCTGTCGGTTTTTTTATCGAGGCAGATGCTATCTGCGATCTTCTTTAAATTTTCATCCGCTACTGAATTGATATTATTCAGAAAGGCGGCATTCCATTTATAAAGTTCGTCAAGGGAACTGAAAACCGGTATGCTTTCACTACCATTCCGGTAACTGGCAACGTATACGATTACATGCAATGCGTAATAAGGAATAGTAGTGCCATCACCAAAATGTTCGTAGTTCTTCACATCTGTGGCGGTAAACTCCAATCTTTTCCTTTTACCCTTTTTAGTTTCTTTTACTGTAATTATCTTTTTGTCATCGTTCCTGATGATGTAGCGGACATCCACATCTTCGGGATAGGTAATGCTATAGGTCGCGTTGTGTACCGGAAGGTAATTGCTGAAATAAAAGCTTGACAAGAATCGAATATCCTTATTGTAATGTTCGGTTTCAACATGTGAAATGCTGCCCTTCATCATTCTTGGATAATCAAAGGTGGTTTCCTTTACATCATCATAGAAAACGCCCTGGCTGGGAGATGACTGGGTTTTAAAATCAGTCACTTTTATCTTTCTTGTACTGTTGCCATCTGGTACCAGGGTGTAGGCCTCCACTTTTTTGAGTTCATTAAAAGAACTGTGGTACACATTGTCCTTATTAAACATCCCTTTGGCATTGTCATTCAATATCATCATTTCTGATACTTCATTGGCTTCGGCGTAAGGAATCCCTTTATTGAATGCGATCTCCACCGACCTGCTGATGTTGGAGAAAACTGCGAGTTTATCGGGGAAAAGTCGCTGCATTTGTTCTAACGACTGCGCCTTTGTAATGGCCGGCAAAGCTATTATAAGCAGGAGAAAAGTTTGTAAGAACAGGGTTTTCATAATTAAATTATTTTTTCGATTCCATTTCACCATAATGATAGGTATAAGTTTGAGCCAGTTGGCCTGAAGTATAATATTTACAGTCGCCATGCAAACTGCCGAGGTAATAATTCAGGTCGGAAATCAGTGTGCCATTCTCATTGTAATATTTAAAAAGTCCATGTCGCTCTCCATAATAATAGTTTTCATCATACATTATTTTACCACTGGGATAATAGATCTTTTTACTGCCGTTTTCGAGACCATTGATGCGGCTGCCAACCACCTGCTCTTTGCCATTGGCAAAATAGAATATCCGTTCACCCTCTACCGACCCTTCGTTAAACACCATATGGGCACTCCTGATGCCATTCTTATAATAACTGTCTACTGTGCCGGCACCTTTTACAAACGGTATCATCTGCATCAGTTTACCCGCTTTGTCTTCATAACTGTATCCCTGAATGTTATCATTCCTGTAATAAAATACCAAAATAAGCTGGTTGTTTTCTCCATAAAACCTGGTTTCACCATTTAATGCTCCTTTTTTGTACAGAAGCTTCTTATCTATTGTTCCATCCTCATTGTATTGAATATCCGGCCCTTCCAGTTTTCCATCTTCAAATTGTTCTGTCTCCGAAAGCTTTCCATCGAAATAATAATATTTCCAGGTGCCCGCTTTATTTCCGTTGATATATTTACCTTCCACCTGTATTTTACCGTTAGGATACCAGGCTGTATAAAGACTGTCGAAGTCTCCGTTGTTATAATAACTCAAACTTCTTTTACTGCCATCGCCGTTGGACACTTTATAAACACTATCTAATTTGTAATACTTATAATTGCTTTCAAAATAGGGCCTGCCATTAAAATGGTTAAAACGCACTTTTCCTTCACCTTTGATTAACCCGGAGCTTACCATTATTTTACCGGTGCTATCATATTGCCTGATCTTAGTGAACCAGGAATTATCGTAATATTGTTTATAATCGGTTTTTCCCGTAGCCGTAAAATATTCCGATATACCATGTATCTTATCGTTCAGGTAATAGATTTTACTGGTGATATGACCCAGCAGGTCATAGTATAAAAATGTTCCCTGTCGCTGGTTATCTACATACCAGCCTTCATCAGATGCCTGGCCATTGTTATAATAATTAACGAAATACCCGTGGGCCTTATCTGCCATATAATTTCCTTCCTGCCTCAATTTGTTGTTGGCATAATACAATGTTTTTTTCCCGTCCTGCGAACCATTTTTAAAAAACCCATCAGAAGATATCTGGCCATTTTTAAAATATTCGGTAAATTTTCCTTCTGCTAAACCATCTTTGGAATAATAACCCTGGCTAAACTTTATGCCATCTGCTCCATAAAATGGAATATCCCCATTGCCTTTACGGCTGGTGGTATTGCTGATAACCGTTCCTTTCTTGTCGAAGAATTTAATATCCCTCAGGCGACCCCTTTCAAAGATGGTTTCACAGAACACGATGCCGTCATCATCAAAATCTTCCTTCTTTCCATCTATCTCACCTTTTTTGTAGGATCGTTTGGATGCTAATTTTCCATTATCATAATATGAGACCCAATCACCGTCCAAATCTCCCCTGGTATAATTTTCAACTTGCTCAGGTTGGCCATCCATAAAAAAACTGTTCCATAACCCGGACTTCTTTCCTTCGTTGTAATTCCCGGAAATTTTTAACTTCCCGTTATCAAAATATTCCTTGTATTCCCCGTCAGCCATATCTCTCACATACTTTACCATAGATGTTGTTTTACCATTTGGATGCAAAACGGTCTCTTCACCTTCCTGCTGGTCATTTCTATAATTGGTAACTGTTCTTAGATAGCCATCAATATTGTAATATTTTGCCACACCATCCTTTTTACCCGCTTTATAATTAATAACAGAAAACAATTTTCCGCTAAAAAAATAAGTTGTTTCCTCGCCTTCAATTTTATCAGCAACAAAGGTTGTATTGGTGGAAGGCAGGCCATTGTCGTACCAGGCCTGGCTTTTGCCATTCGCCAGGTTATCTGAATAGCTCGTCAATTCTTTCAGGACGCCGTTTTCAAAATAAAAATGCCATTCCCCTTTGCGCATACCTTCATTGTCAAAATTACCAGTTGATTTTAAACTTCCATTATCATAATAGAATTCCCAGGGACCAGTTACTACCTCTTCATTTTTTGAATTCTTTCCATAGGCTCCTTTACCGGTTACCAAATAATTCTTGATATAATACCTTGTTTGGGCACTTGCTCTTTTACCAGCTAATAGTTCATGGCTTTCCCTTATTTCATTCAAATATCCGGTTGTGAGATTGCTGAATGCCTCGATCTTCTTTTTTTCCTTTTTTGTATATTCCTTTATTTTTTTAATATCCAGCTCGCTGAACATATAAAATACCAATGGTTCAAATTGGTTGCTATTCCATAAATCTTTAAACAAGGGCACATAATATTGCATCCAGAAACCTTTGTCACTGGCATTGTATTCCAGTTTTTCCATTACCACCTGCAACTGCCGGACTATCTGATCTTCCAGGTCAGCTTTCAGCTTATATTTTTTATCTAATGCGACCTTACTGACCAATATATCCTGTACCTCATCGAAATTATCATCCTTACCTGGTTTGTATTTTTGTAATAAGTCCGTAGCAGTAGTGTTTACCTCAGAGATCGTTACCAAATAACTGAGCGCATTTTTTTGGTAGCGGTTGCCGGGCGCCACAAGCATGTTAGTGGCAAAACTCAGCATAGCCTGTACCATATTACCCTTGAGCATGGCTAATTGCCCTAAGAAATAATGCGCCGATGAATAATAAGGATTAAGGATAATACATTGTTGAAAATTAGCTATTGCTTCCTCATATCTTAATAGCCTGTAAAGTGTAATGCCTTTATTGAACCAGGTAAGATAGCTGTATGGATTTTGGGCCAGTATGGTATCATATGCTTTTAATGCCAGTTCGCTCCGGTTGGTATCGTCGTACACATCAGCCAGGAAGCCATACCATTGGGCATTTTTGTGAGGAAAAAGTTCCAGGGCCAAATTGCCATATCTTTCGGCTTCTACGAAATTACTGTCGTTGTAATAACTCAACATCAATTCATGCAGGACAGCAGAATAACCGGTATCGCTTTGCGGCACTTTTAAATATTCCGCGATTGCTTCTTTGAATTTTCCTGCATCATGCAGCGCCACACCCTTTGCGATAACCAGCTTACTGTCCAGCAGGGGGTTCAACAATTCTCTTTGTGCATGGAGTGAAAGAAAGGCAATGGATAATAGGGAAATGAATAAAATAGACCTCATCATATTAGGGTAAGTTATGCGTTGGAATCAGATTCCATTTGGGTTTAGGATGGTAAAAGTACGGTAAAAACTAATTGATTCATTCAGGCCTTTCATAATTAAAAAATTGAATTTAGTTGCATTTGCATTCCTGCCATAACATATTATAATTAATTGCAGTTCATTGTTATTTTAAGTATATCAAGTCTGTCCCTTTGCCAGTAACATTTGTTTTGAGTATATAGGGTATTCACCTTCTGCAATATATCTAAACCTCACTACTAAGGCGAAGTTCACAAATTGAACGTTCCCGACCTGGTAATATTGTGTTTTAAACTGTAAATTCCTTTCGGTTCAGGCAGGGAATAAATAGGCCTTTAGATTATCCCGGATTTTCAAAAAATCCCGGTAAACTGTTCCATTCTTTCCAGGTCTTTGGCCAGTTGCCTGGGGTTTTCGATACCCAAATTTCGATCACCCACGGTAAGTTCCCCACCTTGAATATTATTTCCAGCTTTTGACTAAGTGCTGTTTTGCTGCCTGATTCCATAAATGTGTCGATTAGAACACAGTGCTTTAGTGTTGATAGTTTCCTTTGAATAAAAAGAAGTAAAAATTGACCTATGCGGAAAATTGTATCGGCAATAAGTTAATTGAGGAAATGCTTTTGATGAAACAGTTGCCAAATAACCTCATAAATTAAAACCAACGGGCTCCAGGAAATGAATTTTACCTATTTCATCACCAGCTATTATTTGATTATTTTCAATAAGCATAGTTGTAATCCCGGCGTCAGCCTCAAATAATATATTTGTTGTTTGGTTATTAATATCCCAACTCCTAATGGTTCTATCCTTTGATGCACTAATAATCAATGGATCAGCAAATATTAGTTGTGTGAACCCCTCAGGAGGACCATGCCATGTTTTTCCGATTGGGTTTCCATTAATCAAATCCCATATCCGGATTGTTCCATCACCCGAACCACTCATAATTTTATTATTACTAACCTGTAACCAGGTAATCTTTTCTTCAGATCCCATCATCGGTTTCCCTATCGGCTTTCCGGTTTCTATATCCCATATCCGGACAGTTTTATCTGCTGATCCGCTAATAATTTTATTACCACAAACTGTTATTTGTGTGATCTTCTTATCATGTCCGGTTAAAGGATCCCCGATGGGCATTCTGGAATTAATATCCCAAATGCGAATTGTACAATCATCAGATCCACTTATTATTTTGTTATTTTCAATTATTAAATGTGTGATACAGCCTTTATGTCCGATCATTGGTTCTCCAATTGGATTTCCCGTTTCAATATTCCATACACTAATCGTTCCGTCGACTGAACCGCTGATTATTAGTCCATCTTTTGCAATTATCTCAGAAAACGAGGACGCAAATAAAATATCAAATTTTTTATTAATTTGTATTCCGGTTGCTATCTCCCAGGTATAATGTGAACTACCACCACCACCTACCATATTTGACCAACTACAGGTGCAAAAAATAATTCCCCCGGCGATCAATAGTTGAGAAATATAACCAGTATTCAGTGGCCGGCCAATTAGTTCACCATTTTGACCATTCCAAATTCGGATAGTATTATCATCAGAACCACTGATGATTTTTCCATCCATGCTAAATAAATACCCTATCGTGCTTTCATGTTCTTTCAATTCATCATTAATTTGTGTTTCCGCATCTAAATCCCAAATCCTTATCGTACCATCATCAGATCCGCTTATCAATTTACCGTCCTGAACCAGTAACTGACCGATTGAATTTTCATGCCCTTTCCATGGCTGACCGATCTGGTTTCCGTCACTTAAATCATAAATCCGGATCAATCCATCAGTTGATCCGCTTATTATTTTTCCTTTACTGACGACAAACCTGGTAATCCTTGATTCTTGGCCACCGCCAATTTCTCCAGCCTTTAATTCTATTTTTTCTCCTGTATGTAAATCAGCTATGATAACACCTGATATATTTACTAAATAAAATGGATTATTTTCAAAGTATTCAAATACGATTTTATCATCACTAACTATTATTGAGCTGATCCATGCAGTCCATCCTGAATCATGTGAAATGCTTGTATGCGGCTCACAGATTATATTTCCAGTGCGTATTTCAAATACCTGAATTGTGGAGTCTGTAAATTCGGCTACAATTTTTCCTCTGCTGACAATCAACCGGGTTATATTATCTGAATGACCTTTCAATGGCTTGCCGATTTGCATGCCGGTATTCAAATCCAATATTTGAATAGTCCCATCGATTGATCCACTTATAATCATATGATCGCAAACTATTAATTCCGAAATCCGGGCTTCATGGTTCCTAAAAGATTTGCCAACTGGCATTCCTGAATTTATGTCCCATATTTGTATAGTTCCATCATTTGCCCCACTTATAATTTTATTATTGAAAACTATTAAGGCAGTAATTCCACTTTCATTTCCGCTAATTGATTTGTCAATTTGCTTTTCGGAATTGAAATCCCATATTTGAATAACGCCATCTTCGGATCCACTTATTAATTTGCCTTCATTTACTATTAACTTATTTATTTTATCCTCCTGCTTTTTTATAAAACCGTCAAAATGTTCTGAAGTCTTTATGTCCCAAACTGTAATTGTATGATCATTTTTTCTGCATACAATTTTTTCCTGCACATAAAATACCTGGACTCTATAACTTTCATATCCACTCAATGGTTCGCCGATTTTTTTCCCGGTATAAATATCCCAGGCACGAATGGTCTTATCCATGCTGCAGCTTATTATTTTTCCATCAACCACTATTAAACGATCAATTTTGTCCTTATGGCCAATTAATGGCTTACCGGTTTGCTTCCCATTTTTGATATCCCATATGCGGATAGTCCCATCGTTACCAGCACTTATTATTTTTCCATCACTAACTATTAATCCGCTGATTTTCGCCTGATGCCCAACTAAAGTTCTGATTAGATTACCAGGAGAAATAAGTGATCTTCTTTTTGGATACATCCATAACAAATTATCCTTTCGCCAGTATTTGGCTTTACTGATCAATTGATTGATTATTACATTTGTTATACCACTCAACCTTCCGATCAGTTGGGCTGCAATTTGATTTCTGTTTTGGACGAGTACCTGGGAAGAAAGCTTTAAAGTTCCGTAAATTAAGTTTGTGCCTGCATCTAATTCAAAGTGTTCGTAGTCTTCTAACAGTTCGTTGATATCCGTAGCAAATAATTTTGCTTCAATCCATTCAAACCTTTGAAGTAGCTGAGTTGCAGCTTCAATTTCACCTGCTTCTTTTAAGTGCCATATGTATTTTTTCCATGCATATTCATCTGTTAGCTTTAATGGGTCCCGCCCCAGCTTATCTAAGAATTCTATATTTAGTTGTTTAATATCCGGGCAGGTTATTTTTAAATAATCAATCTGCAGATCATGTAAAGTGAAGTTACCGTCCAAAGTCCGTCTCAGTAAGGATCGCTTAACGAGATCATCCAACAGGTCGTCTGTATCAAGGTCATCAAATCCTTTCTCCATCCAGAGTTTTTCTAAAATCTTCCCGGGTAATTGAGCGTCCTTAGGGAATACAGCCAGTTGAGTATATTTCTTTTTAGCAACATCGTCCAAATCTTCAACGCTTACTTCTAAAACTTTAAAAAGATTTGGGTATAGCCCATACTCTGGAAAATCTGCCTTTATCTTTTCCAAATCCGCTTGTTGCAGTCTTCTTAGAACATTTTTCCATTTACCAGGATCTCCAAAACTTATCATACCACCAGCCATATCAATCGCTAATGGCAGATGGCCACACTCTTCAATGATCAGGCTCGCTTCTGCAGGTAATGTTTCAACTGTGAACCTGTTTCTTTCATTGCTGCCACTTGCAGCCCTGGCTAATAAGGATAGTGAATCGTCTTTATTTAACAGCCCTATCTCAATAATTCTTGCTGCCAGGTTGGAAACAGTTTGTTTATTGCGTGTTGTTATTAACAACCGGCATCGGAGTGCTTCCTCCGAAGGAAATATGTTAATATCCTGCTGTTTCCAAACATCATCCAATATTATCAGGCAATTCTTTTGCTTAAATGTTTCCCTTAATTTATTTTTAGCTTCTTCAACATTATCTCTGAGATTGATCTTATCATCGCCTGTAAGTAACTGAACTGCTCTGGTAACGTTTAATTCAGGTTGCTGTTGCCCTATTGTTACCCAATACACCCCGTCAGAAAAGGAACGCTTCACTTCGCAATCATGACAAATGGCCGACGCCAATACAGATTTTCCTATGCCTCCCATACCAGCCAAAGCCGTTGATTTCCCTGCAGAACTTATTACACCAGGTTTGTAATTATCGCCCATAATAATTTCCTTTATTGTTTCTATTTCATTTTGACGGGTAATAAAATTTGCCGGTTTATTGGGAACAGAATACAATCTGCATAGTGGAATAATTGGACTTGAGAGATCTTGTAACAATTCCTTTAATGCTTCTTCATAAGTTCTTTCCCTGCGAAAATTAATACAATCAAGGTTTCTTTTTTTAATTGGCTGAGGTATTAATTCTAAATCCTTATCTGACATTTTGGGAATGCCATTCTCATCTTTCTCATTACCCATTCTTAATATCGGAATAACGACCAAACAGTTAGCCAGCGCAAATTCCCATTCATATCGTACATAATCAGATTTTGAAGCATGTGGTCCTACGATTAGTAACATACGCATCGGGTTTGTTACCAATGAGTCCCTTATACTTTGAAGGAAACTGAGTCCATTACTTTCAAGCTTTTCTTCATCAAACCATACTTTGTAACCTTGCTTAGCCAGGTCAGCATAAAGCTTTTCGGTAAAGGGAATATCATCGCCCCGACCGTAAGAAATGAATATATCATGTTGTTTACCCGGACCCGTAACCATAAATCAGATTTTAATATGAAATTTTATAAAATACAAAAGGCGTTAATTCGTCCCGGAAACAATTGATCGCCCCTGCCTTTTGTAAACAATAATCCCATTTCTACCTTTCATACCGGGAAATAATACGGGTGCGTTTTTTACGCCATAAACAAAGGGGGCAATACTGTCATCATTCCTTAAAAGGTCTTGTGTAAATGCGTCAAACCATATTTTTATTAATTATATTTCTTCGGATTGTTAATTATTACCTTTTGCATGACTATTAAATTTCGTTTATTGCAGAAAACTCCTTCTCTATAAATTTTGCCAGGGATATGTCGAGACTGCAAACCTTGTGACCGATATCCCAGGTAGATAACCTAATTCTTACAGACTTCCATAAGTTTTCCCATTCCGGATGATGCTGAATTTCTGATATGTGTTTTGAAACAGTATTAATAAACCCGATAGCTTTTTCAAAGGATTCAAATTCAAATACCTTTTCTATTGCGATTCCCGGTTGGGGCAGTTTTTCTTTTGAAAAATATTCCACAATTCTCCAACCGTTAAATTCCTTCAATTCCTCATTAATTTGGTGGATGGTAAGGGATAAAGGGAATAACATGTCTTTTACCGGTGTAGGCATGGGCAATATCTGACTGCTCTCTGAAAATCCATTTTTTTTCATTAAGGCAACCAGGTTAGCCATATCATTTCGCCAATAAGAAGCAGAAAGGGTTATAGCCTGGAATTCAGTTATTTTTTTAAGCGGACCCGGAAGGGCTACCGCGTCCGGCATATTACACCCGATCAAAAATGGAACTATGGTAATTTTTTCTTTTAAGGCAAATTCAATCTCCTTCCGCACCCAGTCATCTTCATTATCAATTCTGCGCCTGTAATATTCATCTTGCATCCTAAGCCAGTTCTTGCCAATCACTGCAATGAGTATTGTCGCCCTTTTTAAATTTTCACCGATTATGTCCATCCAGTTGTCTGCAATCCTGATATTATCCACATCCATAAAAACCTGGTCGGTTCCAAAAAATCTTTCCAGCTCCGCCTTAATGAATCTTGACGAAAAGCCTTCATCTTCACGACGATAACTTATAAA
>JBDTWP010000068.1:0-21680 GCA_040006615.1 Ferruginibacter sp. | reverse complement strand
GGCTGGGCTGAGGCTGGTGGGGAGACGTTGCTGGGAAGAGAGAGTATACTGAAATGGCGCAACGTCCCCGGCTGGGCTGAGGCTGGTGGGGAGACGTTGCTGGGAAGAGAGAGTATACTGAAATAGCGCAACGTCCCCGGCTGGGCTGAGGCTGATGGGGAGTCGTTGCTGGGAAGAACCTGTAGGTTTGATACACCTGGAATATTAATCACTGCATTTCTTTTATCTTTATAGGGGCATAATAAATACTTTCGGCATGCAACAGGTACGAATTATTTTTTACGGTTTGATTATCATGCTTTGTTCCTGCACCAATAAACATCATCCCTTATTCGGGAAGATGGAGAGTGCTGCAACCGGCATAAATTTCACTAATACTTTAACGGAAGATCAGCAGCATAACCTTTTTGCATACGAATATTTTTACAATGGCACCGGGGTTGCAACGGGCGACATCAACAACGACGGGCTCACTGATATTTATTTAACAGGCAACCAGGTGCCCGCTAAACTTTACCTTAATAAGGGTGACTGGAAATTTGAAGATATAACGCAGGCAGCGGGGGTAGCCGGTAAGGATGCATGGAAAACCGGGGTATCCATGGCTGACCTGAACGGCGATGGGTTCCTGGATATTTATGTTTGTTATTCGGGTTTCGGAACGGAGGCAGACAGGGCCAATCAACTATTTATCAATAACGGCACAACAAAAAGCGGTGAAGTAAGTTTTACCGAGCAGGCAGCCGCCTATGGGTTAGATGCGCCGGGAACCTATACCAGCCAGGCAGTATTTTTTGATTACGACCGGGATGGCGACCTGGATATGTTTATGCTTAATCATGCCAATATGTTTTATTCTCCTTTTTTTAATACGCGCAGGCTCCGGAATTTAAGACATCCTCAATTTGGTAATCGTTTGTATAGAAACGATCATAATCATTTTACTGATGTTAGCGCCATCGCGGGCATTTATGGCAATGGTATCAACTTTGGCCTGGGCATCGCTGTAAGCGATCTGGATAATGATGGCTGGCCCGATCTGTATGTATCCAACGATTTTGAAGAGCAGGATTATTTGTACCTGAATAACCGCAACGGTACATTCAGGGAAGTATGCAAGGATGTATTTGCTCATATCAGCCGCAGTACAATGGGAGTGGATATTGCTGATTATAATAACGACCTGCTTCCCGATGTGGTTTCACTTGATATGCTGGCAGAGGATAACCACCGGCAAAAAATTTTGAAAGGTCCTGATCAGTATGATAAGTTTAGGCTGATGGTTGATAGCGGTTATGGTTTTCAGTATTCACGTAATATGCTTCAACTGAACCGTGGAATTGGTAAAGATGGTCTTCCTGTTTTCAGTGAAATTGGCCAGTTGGCAGGGGTTTCCAACACAGACTGGAGCTGGAGTTCTTTGTTCGCGGATTTTGATAATGATGGCTGGAAGGACCTTTTTGTGACCAATGGGTTTTTGAGGGACTATACAAACCTTGATTTTTTAAAGTTTGATGTAGCCAATACCGTGAAGGAGACTATAGCAGAAGGGAAAGATATTTCATCAATAGAAAAATACCGGCAGAATATGCCGTTAAATGACCTTGTTAAAAGAATGCCTTCAACAAAAATCAGCAATTACCTTTTTCGAAACCGGAAAGATCTGACATTTGCCAATGAAACAATTAACTGGGGGCTGGATGAACCGGGGGTATCAAACGGAGCTGCTTATGCAGACCTGGATAATGATGGAGACCTTGATTTGATAGTGTGTAATAACAACCAACCGGTGTGGGTGTACAACAATCATTCGAATGAGCAATTTAAGAACAACTACCTGGAATTTAAATTGGCCGGAGCAGGCATGAACCGATTTGCTATCGGTGCCAAAGTGTTTGTTACTGTTAATGACACTACACAACTATTGGAGCAATACCCCGTGCGTGGATACCAATCATCCGTAGATTACAAATTGTGTTTTGGAACCGGAAAAAATACGGAGGTAAGCCGTGTAAAAGTTGTATGGCCCAATGGAAAAATTTCTTTGCTTGAGCATATCAAAACTAACCAGGTTCTCACCATTAGTGAAAACACTTCAACCGAAGCAATCAATTTTCCTGTTTTACAAAAGGCTCCATTGTTTACAGATGTAACGGCATCCGCAGGAATTGATTTTGTGCAACATGAAAATGAATTTGTGGATTTCAAAAAAGAGTTCCTGATCCCCTACCAGCTTTCCAGGCAGGGTCCTAAAATGACAAAAGCAGATGTGAATAAGGATGGTAATGAAGATGTCTTTATCGGGGGCCCGGCGGGACAAATGGGTGTTCTTTATTTGCAAAATGATGAGGGAAAATTCATTCATTCGCCCTCTCAGCCCTGGCTGGCTGATTCCGCTTGTGAGGACGTGAACAGCTTATTTTTTGATGCAGATGGCGATGGTGATGCAGACCTGTATATTGTGAGCGGCGGAAATGAATACCCCCTTGGTTCGGCACTGTTACAGGACAGGCTTTACATCAATGACGGGAAAGGGAAATTTTCAAAAGCCCTGCATGCGTTACCGGCGGCACCTGTAAGCGGGAGCTGTGTTACAGCCTGCGACTATGATCATGATGGCGACCCAGACCTGTTTATAGGTACAAGGGTAGCGCCGGGTAATTACCCCTTGTCCACCGCCAGTTTATTATTGCGGAATGATTCAAAAAAAGGTGCCGTCATCTTTACAAACGTAACAAGGGATCTTGCTCCTGGTTTTAAGGACGCAGGCATGGTTACTGATGCAATATGGATTGATGCAGACAAAGATGGCTGGGAGGACCTGGTAGTCGCGGGTGAATGGGAAGGCATAAAAATTTATCACAATGAAAGGGGACGATTCAGCATTACCAGCAAGGAATACGGCCTTGAAAATACCGGGGGCTTCTGGTGTAAAATAATACCCGCAGATATAGACAATGATGGGGATATTGATTTTGTAACAGGTAACCTTGGCGACAACACCCCGCTGAAGGCTACTATAATACAGCCTCTCACATTATTTGTAAATGATTTTGATAATGATGGACGCAATGACCCCGTGATTACATGGTATGTACAAAATAAAAGCTATCCCTTTAATTCCCGGGATGAATTAGCCGAGCAAATGCCTGTTTTGAATAAGAAGTTTTTGCATTATTCAGATTTTGCCGATGCCACTATTGATAACATGTTTTCGCCCGGACAAATTCAACAATCAAAGAAGTTTTATATTTATACTACTCAAACTTCACTGTTGGTGAATAAAGGGAATAATCATTTTGAATTAAAGGCGTTGCCAGTTGAAGCGCAGTTTACCATGTCACAGGGAATTATATATGATGATTTTGACGGAGATGGTAAAAAAGACCTGTTGCTCACAGGCAATTTCTTTCCTTTCAGGGTGCAGCAGGGAAGAAGCGATGCCGGTACCGGGTGTTTGTTAAGGGGAGACGGCAGAGGAAATTTTGAACCCGTAAAAAGAGAAAAAACAGGTTTACTGGTACAGGGCGATGTTCGGGATATGATTTCCGTGAAAGGGAAAAAAGGTGACTATATAATTATTTCTAAAAACAATGACGCTATCCAGGTAATACAAAAGACCAGGGGCATGTAATATATTGGGATGCACCCATATCTCAATATCTGCACTTCAATTGGGATATTTCAATCAGATATTTTTTGATAATTCATCCGGTAGCATTTAGGTTGACAATTCTTAAATTTTTTAAACTGCCTGTAAAAGAATGGAATGCTTTCAAATCCTGAAGCATAGCAAATCTCACTAATTTGTTTGTCTGTTTCTATAAGCAGTTTACAAGCCCGGTTAATTTTGTATTCATTCAGAAATTCGAAAAAAGATTTTTTCATGATCTTACTGAAAAATCTTGAAAAATATTCTTCGCTCATATTTACCTGTGCAGCAATATCGGCCAGGGAAATCTTTTTTTGATAATGGTTTTCCATATACCTGTAAACTATATTGAAACGCTCATTATGGCTATGATCAAGCTGGTAGGAAAATCCCTGGTCACATAAGCAATGATATTCGGTTGTTTGTGCCAACTCCTGCAAAATTTGCAGCAATTGCATTAACTTTTCGAGGGGAGGCAGTGTATTTAACTCGAAGCACTTTTCCCTTAGTTTAAATGCAACAGCTTTATCAAACTTAATCCCTTTATTCGATAAGTCAAGCAGGTTTCGTATCGATTCAAACTCACAACTTTGCATCCATGTTTTGTGCAGAAATTCCTCTTTCAAATACACAACGATAGCGCTTGCCGGTTGTTGTTGATCCGCTGCGTTTATCCAGCAATGGGGCAGGTTGGAACCGATCAGTACCAGGTCGTCATCAAAAAAGTTTTCTATACTGTTTCCAACATATCTTACCCCATGGCTCGTAAGAATGTAGGTCAGTTCATATTCCGGGTGATAATGCCAGGGATATTCAAATTCCTTTTCACTTTCCTGGATGGTAGCGCTAATTAAATTGGAATCACCAGTCGAAATCGGCCTGAAATGTGGTTTCATCAGAATTGTATTTTAATTCGGCAAAATTAATACAAAATAGGTTACTGAAAGAACAATATCGGGTATAAAGGCTGGTTTTGGGTTTATTAATTTTGTATATAAGAGTAAGGCATATGTTTAAAAGATAAAAATTGACTGCGGGTATTCGTCATAAATGTTCTTAAGAAAGTTTGATTGCTTGCCTGGATGAATCCGCCTTTAGTTTATAAAGCTGTATACGGTAATATGGTTTTTTAATGATTTGCATAAATAAAGTTGAACCTGGTCCCACATCATATCCAACATAAGAGTCCTTCGGGCTTATCCTGATTAATCCGGTTATTTTAGACAATCAATTGCTGAGAAAAAAAATCCCCCATAAAAGTCGGGAGGCGTTGGCATAATAGCATTAAATGCATTTTAGAAAGTATTTAAGAAACTAATGAATTGATGAATTGTATTAACTATCCACAAAATCAAAATTTCTGCAAATGAAAACTAACTCAACAAAGACCAGGTTACTTAATGTCAACAGGCGTTACGCCGCATTGACAACCTTCCCCAGGAGGATTTTCGTGGTTTCTCTTTTCCTGGTTTTTTTCATTTCCTCCGCCCTTTCGCAATCAAAAAAAGTAACAGGTAAGGTTATAGACAATAGCTCAGGTGAACCAATGACCGGGGTAAGTGTAACTATTGAAGGTTCTTCAATTGCGACAGCTACAGATAGATCGGGCTACTACGCCATTGAGGTAAGTTCTTCTAAAGTTACCTTGTTGTTTTCCAATGTAGGATTCACGATACAAAAAATCAATGTAGGTAACCGGTCCGTTATTAATGTTTCCCTGATTTCTGAAACCAGGGAACTGGAGCAGGTGGTGGTTGTTGGATATGGTACGCAAAAAAAATCGGATTTAACGGGGTCAGTTTCTGTAGTCACTGCAAAAGACTTTGATAAATCACCTGTAACAGATGCTTTGCAGGCTTTGCAGGGCAAAGTGCCTGGCCTCCAGATAATTTCCAATTCTGGCCAGCCCGGTGATAGCAAAGTGATCCAGATCAGGGGGTTGCAATCCCTGGGAGCATCTACCACACCGCTTTATGTGGTTGACGGAACCATTACAGATGGTATAACAAATATTAGTCCCGGTGATATAGAAAGTATTACTGTGTTAAAGGATGCCGCTTCAGCCGCTATTTATGGTGCCAGGTCTGCCAATGGGGTTATACTTGTTACAACTAAAAGAGGAAGCAGTACCCGGGCTCCGGTTATAACATTTCATACCTACCAGGGAATACAGACCGAATCTAATTTAAAATTAAAATTACTCAACGCCTCCCAGTACGTAGAGTTAGACAAGGAAGCATATGAGAATGCCGGTTTTTTTAATCAGTCACCCTATTGGGACCAGGTAACTAACACACCTTCGGATATCATCCTCAAACAATATGACGGCGTTAATACCGATTGGCTGAAATTGATAAGACAAAACGGAGCTATGCGGAATTATGACTTGTCAGTAAATGGGGGGAATGAGAAATCAACTTTTTTTACATCCGTTAATTATATCAAAGAAAAAGGGCGTTCGGTTCGCAGTTCCGCTGACAGGATAAGTTTTCGCCTTAACTCTGATCACAAAATAAACAATTTTCTTGAATTTGGTAACAGCCTGAACCTCTATAGCAGTGGAGTTGAGGGTATATCCTACCAGCTTGGCAATTCTCCTTTTGTTCTTGCTCAATTACAAAGCCCTTTAACCAGGCCTTATGAAACAGACGGATCTTATGGATACGTAAGGGAACCTGCGCTGGAGGGCAGGGTTATTCCTCCCCATATATTAGCAAATGAATTTAAGAATGACAGCAGAACCTATGGTATCCTGGGTAATATTTACCTAAAGGTAAAATTAATTGAAGGGCTGACTTTTACACCCCGGTTAAGCCTGGATTACTCAAATTACACAGGTAAATCATTTGCTCCTATCATTCAATTGCGGAATATTGAAGGGAATGCTAAAAATAACGTCAGCAGGTATAATAGTGCTAATAAGCATTGGATTGCGGATTACCTGCTCAATTATAACAGAACATTTAAGGCAGTACATAATGTTTCCGCGCTCCTTGGTTATTCCCAGGAAGAAACCGTTTTTGAGGACCTACAGGGTTCACGCTTCGGTACGCCTAATAACAGTATTCAATACCTTAATGCAGGTGAAGTAGATGGCGCCAGTAATGCCGGGGGATATTTTGATTGGGCATTTATATCATATATAGGAAGGTTGAATTATAATTATGACGGTAAATACTTTGCGCAGGTAACTGTCCGAAGGGATGGGTCATCCAGGTTCCTTGGAGATAACCGTTGGGGTGTTTTCCCGTCTTACGCGGTTGGATGGAAGATTTCGAAGGAAAAATTCTTCCAGAATTTTACGGGTATTATCAATGATCTTAAACTTAGGGCTAGCCTTGGTACCCTGGGAAATGCCAATGTAGGAAATTACCCTGCTTATGCAACGTTGAATCAATTATCTTATTCATTAAATAATGTAATCGTACCGGTCTATACTTTAGCCCAGTTTGTAAACAAAGACATCAAATGGGAAACCACACAAAAGAAGGATATTGGAATTGATGTATCTTTTTTTAAATCCAGATTGAACCTGACCGCGGATTATTATATCGCCAGCACTACTGATCTGCTCTTTGCGCAGCCAGTTCCTATAAGTGCCGGCAGCAGCATTGGTACCAATGAGTTCAATCCCATTATCAATGGTGGTGAGATACAAAATAAAGGATTCGAATTCACATTGGGATACCATGTAGTGAAGAAGGATTTTTCCTGGGATCTGAATTTCAACTTCGCTGCAAACCGCAACAAGGTGGTCAGTCTAAACGGGCAGACTTTTGGAATTGAGTCAGGACTTAAAGTTGGTGAACCAATGTACTCTTTTGCAGGATATAAGAGCCTGGGGATAATTAAAACCCAGGAGATATTAACAAAGTATCCTCAAAAAGGCGGTTCAGTCCTTGGTGATTTATGGATTGAAGATATTGACGGGTATGATGCAAATGGAAACCTAACCGGGAAACCTGATGGGATAATTGATTTTGCTGACCGTAGTTTTATTGGAAAGGCCCGCCCTGATTTTACATACGGCTTAGTCGGGGGCTTTACCTTTAAAAGATTGTCTTTTCAAATAGCGCTGATGGGAGTTCAGGGAGTTGATTTAAATACCCAGGGGTCAACTATGCATTATTTTCTATTTCCTGAAAACAACGATGTCAGGATACTCGACAGGTGGCATGCCACTAAAAACCCCAATGGAAACCTTCCAAGGGTTACAAAAGAGGATAATGCCAATAATATTAGCGATCTTTCAACTTTTTGGCTGTCAAACGCTTCCTTTTTAAGAATTAACAATGTGAATATAAATTATTCATTCACTGAATCCATTTATAGAAGGTTGCGAATGAAAAACCTGGAGTTGTACGTGAGCGGTCAAAACCTGTATACGTTTACCAGTTATCCGGGGCAGGAAGTGGATGTTACCGATAACGGCCAGTTCAGCCGGGCCTCCACCAAAACTCCACAGCCCAGAACCCTGACAATTGGAATAAAAACTTCCTTTTAATTCAATGTTTAATTATTTATTAAATTAAAAATCATGAAATATAAAATATTAAGCATTATAGCCTTGTTAACCGCGATTATCTTTGTCGGTGGTTGTAAAAAAGATCTGTTGAACAAGTTCCCTAAAGATGCACCTAATGCTGCAAATTTCTTCGTTAACTCAGATAATGCAAGGGCCGCCGCTTTAGGCGGGTTTTCAGGCCTGAAAGAAGAAAACTGGTTTTATAAGAGATATTTTATTACCAAGATCGATAATATGTCTGATGACTCCTATACCAGGCCTGCTGGTAATCGCACGGAAGAAGTTAAATGGACATTTGATGCTACTTACTATGGAATGAGATCCTGGTACAGGGGATTTTTTTCCGCCATCAGTCATTCAAATTTCGCAATAGACGGGATACCTACCTCTACAGATCCATCGTTTAGCCCGGAGTTGCAGGCCCCCTATATTGCCGTAGCAAAACTGGTAAAGGGTTTTTGCTACCTGCAAATGACTACGCTATGGGGTGACGTGCCGTATTTCCCCCATTCCCTTTCAGATCCTAAAGAGGCTTTTATTGCCAGAACGCCGAAGGCCGAGGTATTGCTCGCGCTAATTGAAGATTTAAAATATGCAGCAGAACATTTACCGGCATCCTGGACCGGGGCAGATCTTGGCCTGCCAACAAAAGCGGCGGGCGCTGCCATGCTCGCGAAAGCATACCTGTATGCCAAAGATTATGCTAATGCAGAAACCGCGGCCAAAAATGCGCTGGATATTGCTGATGCCGCTGGTTATCGCCTGATGGATGACTATGTGTATATGATGTCGGAGAAATCACAGGATGATGGAGCTAATAAGGAATTTATTCTCACCCTTAATTTTACGAAGGACGCAGATGCCACAGGTGATTATAATGAAATGATGGTAGAAAGAAATGTAAGGGATGCACCTGGTCCCATCAATGACATTTATGGTGGAGGCTGGGGATATGCCCTGCCTACCAGGAATTTATATGACGCTTTTGAAACAACTCCGAAACTTGATCCAAGGAGAAAGTATTCAATATGGGCTCCGGGCGATTTTTATGGTATTTATCATGGCGTTCCTTTTGATGACGGGGGTAAAACATTTCATGATGGGGATAGTATTTTTTATAAGGAAGGCTGGTCGCTTACAAATCTGAGTACCCGGAAGCTGGTTTCATCCTGGATGGATAATGGTAAACCACTTGTTTTGATGGGCGCTACAACGGAAAGCGGCTATGATGATCCCTTACTGAGATATGCAGACCTTGTTCTTTATTATGGCGAAGCGCTGATTGAAAATGGAAAAATAGCGGAAGGCATGGCTCAGGTAAACCGGGTACGTGCAAGACCCTCTGTTAACCTGGACCCGTTAACAGCAACCGGCCAGGATGATGCCAGGAAAAAATTAAGACACGAGCGGCGTGTTGAACTAAACATGGAAGGTGTAAGGCTTTTTGATCTTTTCAGGTGGGGCGCTATGGAAGAGACATTCGGAGTGGGCCTGAATGCTAAACCAATATTAATGAGATACAATGATAACACGCTGCTAAAAGAGCAGAATATGTCATTTCCGAAAAACAATTTATGGCCGATTCATATTTCAGAACTGGACGCCAACCCCCTTGCAAAACAAAACCCCGGCTGGTAATTTTGTGTATAGGGTGAAGTGATATTGCTCATAGAGAAATAAATTCTGCCGGTATCCTGATTTATTGTGACTTACCAGTTGGAACAAAAAAGAAGTTGTACTATAACCGGAACAACTTCTTTTTTGTTCATACTTAGTGATATTTGTACATTTTAATTGCGATGTCCAAAGTGGAAAATATGCGATAAAAAATTATTATTGTACAAATAGTGACAAATCGTTATTATATTAAGAGCTGAGCTAATTATACGAAATGACTGAAGCAATAATCAATTCCGAAAATAAACTAAAGCGGGTTTTATCCCTTAATGATCTTATCATATATGGTATCATCCTTATTCAACCGGTGGCCGCTTTACCCTTGTTTGGTCATGCCAACAACATTTCCCGCGGCCATGCCGTTACCACGATTCTTGTGGCCATGGTTGCAATGATCTTTACGGCCATCAGTTATGGGCGGATGGCAAACCGGTACCCTGAAGCAGGCTCTGCTTATACTTATGTAGGCAAGAGTTTGCACCCATACCTGGGATTTGTAGCCGGTTGGTCGATGTTTATGGATTACCTTTTTATACCCATCCTTTGCGTTATCTTTACCAGCATTGCCGCAAACCATCTCCTGCCCTTCATTCCTTATTATTTTTGGATATTGTTTTTTTCTGCTGCTTTTACCCTGCTCAATCTGAATGGTATCAAGATGGCGTCCAGGGCTAACTGGATCCTGATGATTGTAATGAGCGTGGTGGTATTTTATTTTATGGCCGCCGCCATTCGCTACATTTTTATTGAGAATGGATTGGGAGGCTTATTTTCAACAAAACCCTTTTATAACCCCGAATCATTTTCATTGGGGGCCGTAGGATCTGCAACGGCATTGGCTGCCCTCACTTATATCGGATTTGACGGATTAACTACTTTGTCTGAAGAAGTAAAAAATCCCAGGCGAAATGTGATGCTGGCTGCTGTGATCACCTGCCTGATCACGGGTATCTGGAGCGGTGCGCAGATATACCTGGCCCAGGTGTCCTGGCCGGATTGGGCTTCCTTTACACGCGGGTTGAATGATGAGACGGCAAAAACCAATGCATTGGATACGGCAATCATGGCGGTGGCAAATCGTGTTGGCGGCAATTTGCTGGATGCCTCTTTATCATTTATCCTGCTCCTCGGTAGCGTCGGATCCGGTGTTACAGGCCAGATCGGTGCATCCCGGCTACTATATGGCATGGGACGGGACGGCGTTATCCCCAGGAAAATATTCGGGCATTTGGATAAAAAAAATTCCGGTCCCAGTTATAATGTAATGATTGTAGGCGCGCTTGCTTTGCTTGGAGCCTTTTTATTGAATTACGAACAGTGCGCGCACCTTATTAATTTCGGGGCTTTTTTTGCATTTATGGGTGTAAATATTGCATCGATAAGGGAATACTATTTCAAGAACAAAGAAAAATCAGCAAAAAGTTTTTTACTGAATTTCCTGCCTCCCTGTATCGGTTTTTTGATATGCCTGGTTATCTGGTTAAATTTACCTTTAATGACATTTATCATTGGAGGAAGCTGGATGCTCATTGGCATTCTTTACCTGGCTATCCGCACAAAAGGGTTTAGAAAAAGCACGGTTATGATTGATTTTTCTTAACGTGAATGGTAAGAGATGCTTTGAATTTTAGATAGCTTTTTATACCTGGCACCAGTAGATAAAAATGAGTACCAGGATTGAAGCATGGGTTTACAAATGAGCAACAACCGTTCAGGAATTCTTATGAGAAGCTACCTTATCGGTCTTCAATAAATAGATGATTCATGAAAATGGGTATCAAGATTTTATACATAGCAATTCTGATCGCCGGGCATTCCTTTGGTACCGTTTCCCAGGTTGTTTTTCCAATCATAACGAGTGCAAACGGACGGTATCTCGTTGACAGGCAAAATACACCTTTACCAATTCTTGGCCGGACCGCCTGGTGTGTAATTTCCCAGCCTGTAAGCGACTATAAGGTCTTTATTGAAAACACCATTTCGCATGGATATAATGCCATCGAAATGTCTGTCATTTGCCATTGGCCGCAAAGTAATTATCCTCCTCATAATGGCCGGGGGGATCTTCCCTTTCAGAAGCGGCTGGATGGGTTGGATTGGAATGGCTCCCTTGTTTACTCCGATATGAAATCCGGGTCTCCTGATCTCAACACGCCCAACGAGCAGTATTGGACATTTGTAGACTCTTTCCTGAACTACTGCGAATTGAAGGGTATATTGGTATTTTACTTCCCCGCCTATCTTGGGTATTCCGGTACTAAAGAAGGGTGGATGAAGGAACTCCTGGCGAATGGTGCTGAAAAGACAAGAGCATACGGCAACTGGATGGCAAGCCGTTATAAAAATCAGAAGAACCTGGTCTGGATGATTCTTGGTGATATGGGTAAATTCAGTGCAGAAGAGAAAAGCGTGGAGGCAGCACTTATTGAAGGTCTGAAAATGGTTCCCGGTCAGCAATCGACTCATTATAGTGCGGAACCTGGTAGCGGACAAAACAGCGCTGACCAGGTAGATTTTGGCGATCAAATGACACTTAATGGCGTTTATACCTGGGGACATGTAAGTGTACCGGCCCTCGCGCGGACCGCTTTTTCCCGCAAACCGGTGTTACCCGCCTTTTTGCTTGAAGAGCCCTATGACGAGGAAGGGCCGGATGGCAACAGGTTTAATCCACACGCCATCCAGCCTGTCAGGCGGTTTCAATGGTGGGGATGGCTAAGTGCAATTGGCGGTTACATCGCTGGTAACGGCTATATATGGCCCTTTATTGATCTGTGGTGGCAGCAACATCTCAACACCACGGCTACTTTAGATATGCAAAGGCTCAACGGTTTTATCAGGTCCTTACACTGGTGGGAACTTGTTCCCTCAGGCCTTGACGGGATGAAAACCCTGATTACCAGTGGAGGAAGCAGGGATAGCAGTACTGACTATGTTGCAGCGGCCGCCACCAGGGATGGAACACTTCTTATAGCATACATTCCACCCGGTCACAAAGGAAGCATTACAGTGGATATGACCGTATTAAAGGAAAAACTAAAAGCGTATTGGTTTGATCCGACGAGCGGAACGTACAGGGCTATTGCCGGGGCAGGCATAAATAACAAGGGCCTGGGTAAATTCACCAGCCCGGGAAGAAATAGGGGCGGTCAGAATGATTGGGTATTGAAACTTGTTGCTTCGGACCATTGACCATTCACCCTAAAAAAGTTATCAATATTTTTAAATTAAACTAAAAAAGGAGGTTATTATGCCAGGTCCTGGAGCTTATTGGTTTGGTAAAGAAGAAATGGACGCAGTAATGGAAGTTATGCAAACCGGGTATCTGTTTCGTTATGGAAGCGAAAATGATCCCAAATTTCTTCATAAAGTGTATACGCTGGAAAAAGAATTTGCAAAATATTCGGGGGCGGAATTCGCACTGGCTACGGCGTCAGGAACCTTATCGTTACTGGCATCTGCAGTGGCGCTGGGTTTAAGACCAGGTGATGAAATCATAGTTCCCGCTTACACATTTGTTGCCAGTTATTCCTCGGTCATTTTCGCCGGAGTTGTTCCGGTGCTTACCGAAATCGACGAAAGCCTTTCGCTTGACCCTGATGATATTGAACAACGAATTACCCCCCGGACGAAGGCGATTATGCCTGTGCACATGTTGGGTAATCCCTGCGATATGGACAAAATAATGGCCATTGCTAAAAAACACAATTTACTGGTATTGGAAGATTGTTGCCAGGCAGCAGGTGCTTCATACAAGGGGAAAAAAGTAGGCACAATTGGCAATATGGGGGCTTTTTCCCTCAATGTGTTTAAAACCATCAACAGCGGTGATGGCGGCCTGGTTGTGACGAATGACAAGGTACTTTATACAACAGCCTTTGGTGTTCACGACCAGGGGCATAGCCCAAGCAGGGTTGGAGTAGAAGTTGGTGCCCGGAGTATACTCGGGTTAAACTTCCGGATGAACGAAATTACAGCAGCCGTAGCACTTGCGCAATTAGGCAAACTCGATAATATCGTAGGCACACTTCGCAAAAAAAGAAGCAAATTTAAAAGTTTGATTACCGGTTCGGCCGGTTTTAAATTCAGAAAACTTAACGATCCCGACGGTGACTGCGCAACACTTTGCACAGTTATTTTTGACACCAGGGAACAGGCACAAAAAGTTTCAAAGGCATTGGGATCAAAAACACTGGACCAGAGCGGTTGGCATGTTTATGCTAACATGGAGCATGTTTTGAATCACCTGAAGCAGCTAGGCCAACCGCATACAAAAGGTTCATATCCCAGGACCGATGATATCCTCAGCCGATCCATGAACATCAGTATTGGCGTAGTAGACGGCGGTTTAGGCGCCGGATGGGGAATAAACATTAATTCTACCGATGCGGAAATTGAAACTGCTGCAAAACAATTTAATGATGCATGCAGGTAGCATATCCATTTTAATTTATTGAATATAAATTCAAATATAAAAAATCAATTCAAATTAATAATGGCAAAAAAAGAAATCAGGGTGGCCCTCATCGGGCACAAATTTATGGGTGTTGCCCATTCAAATGCTTACCGCAATGCCGCCATGTGGACAGACCTGCCGGCAAGGATAACAATGAAATGTATTTGCGGCGAGGATAGTATGGAAAACTTAAAGGAGTTTGCTGATAAATATGGTTGGGAAAATTGTGAAACGGATTGGCGGAAAGTAGTGAAACGTGATGATATTGACCTTATCAGTATTGCCACCCCAAATTACCTGCATAGGGAAATAGCTATTGAAGCTGCAAAAAATGGCAAGCATATATTATGCGAAAAACCGTTGGCAAATAACCTGGATGAAGCCAGGGAAATGTTGGCGGCAGTGGAAAAGGCGGGGGTAAAACATTGCTGCGGATATTCATACAGGTTTACTCCTTCCCTGGCTTTGGCACGTCAATTAGTTCAGGATGGAAGAATTGGCAGAATCTATCATGTCTTTGTGAGATATGCACAGGATTGGATTACCAACCCTGATTTCGGAATGGTTTGGCGTTTTGATAAGAAGATTGCCGGTTCAGGACCATTGGGCGACCTGAGTGCCCATTCAATAGATGCTATCCGCTTTATTACGGGGTTAACTTTTAAAGAGGTAACCGGTAACCTGCAAACATTAATAAAAGAGCGTCCCCTTGACAGCAATAACCCGAAGGGTCCTAAAGATTCTGTAACTGTTGAAGATGTTGCCCAGTTTCTTGTAAATTTTGAAGGCGGGGCTACCGGGTGCTTTGAATCCACCCGTCTTGCTACCGGGCGTAAAAACTATAATACCATTGAAGTTAATGGCGAAAAAGGGTCCCTGGTCTGGAATTTTGAGGATCAGAATTACCTGATGTTTTACGACAACCGGCAATCACCTGTGGAGGCCGGCTTTAAAAAAATAAATGTTACACATGATGTGCATCCCTACAAAGGTGGTTGGTGGCCACAGGGGCATGGTATTGGTTATGCCGATTCGTTTGTAATTGAAGTAGCTGAATTTATTCGTTCAATTGTTGAAAATATCCCATTTAACCCAAATTTTGAAGATGGGGTTAAATGCCAGGAAATTTTGGAAGCCATTGAGCAATCAGCCATCAACCGATCCTGGAAACAGGTTTAATTGATGGATGACCCGGCAAACCTGATTTTTAAGAATGAAAAATAGAAACTTTATTTTAAACAATTGATGGTAAATGATATGAAAATCTATAAAAAAATAACAACTTCCTTATTTGCAATCTTTCTTGGTTTCCTGGTTAACAACAGCCCGGCCCAATCCTATCAAACAAATGCAACTCAGCATAAACCTGAATTTAAATGGCCCGAAGGGAAGAAAATGGGCCTGAGCTTTAGTTTTGATGATGCCCGGCTGAGTCAACCGGATAAAGGAATCCCGTTGCTTGATAAGTATGGAGTAAAAGCTACCTTCTATTTATCCCCCGGTGCAATGATGCAGCGGCTGGATGGTTGGAAAAAAGCCGTCGCCAATGGTCACGAAATTGGAAATCATTCTCTCACGCACCCCTGTACGGGTAATTTTGACTGGTCAAGGGACAACGCTTTAGAAGACTATACGCTTCAAAGTATGGGTGCGCAGCTTGATTCAGCAAATAAGCTCCTGAAAAAAGAATTAGGCGTAAAGGTTGTTTCTTTTGCATTTCCATGCGGGCAAAAATTTGTTGGAAGGGGTAATAATACCAAAAGTTACATTCCTGTAGTATCAGGAATGTTTGAATCAGCGCGCGGCTGGCTTGATGAGGCTCCCAACGACCCGGGATATTGCGATATGTCCCAGATCACGGGTGTAGAGCTTGACGGCAAATCTTTTGAGCAGGCAAAACAAATAATTGAATCGGCTAAGGAAACGGGAAAATGGTTGGTTTTTGCCGGGCATGAAATGGATGAAGTAGGCACCCAGACCTCGCTGCTGGCTACGATTGAGGCTATTTGTAAATATGCATTGGATCCCGCCAACGGCATCTGGATCAGCGATGTGCACACCATTGCTGCCTATATAAAGGAAAAAAGAGGCGAAGCACCCTTTGCAGACAGACCCTTGTACAAAAATCCGGTTTTGCCAGTCAAACAAAGAATAGAAGATCTCCTTTCACGTATGACACTGAAAGAAAAGGTGGGACAGATGAATATCCCTACCTGCTATTCATCCGAATTGGGTTCGGGTCTTGGGAGTAAGGCAGGTTATTTATGGGATGACCCAAGCAAGGCAAACAGGGATAAGCAATTGGAAGGGTGCAGGAAATGGGCTGAAGGGACTCATAATAGTGTTTTTGGGCCGGGTGGCGGTTTTTTTACGCTTTCGGACAGGTTAATTTATGAAGGACCTAAACGACAGGCGGAGGTTATGAATGAACTCCAGAAAATCGCTATAGAAAAAACAAGATTAGGCATTCCCTTATTTCAGATTGAAGAAGGCACACACGGATTAATGTGTCCGGGGGGGACAGTATTTCCTGAAGGTTTGGCAATTGCTGCCAGTTGGAATAAAGATATGGTGAAGAGAATTTTCACTGTTGCCGCAAAAGAAGGAAAGGCGATCGGTGTTCATGGATTGTGTACACTGGTGATAGAGCCGAACAGGGACCCGAGAATGGGCAGAAATGAGGAAGGGTTTAGTGAAGATCCGTATATGTGTTCACAAATTGCGGGAAGTATAGTACAGGCGCTCCAGGGCAATGATATATCAGCACCTGATAAACTGGCCGCCTTTCTTTGCCACTATCCCGGGCAAAGTCAGCCGGTGAGCGGATTTGAGCGGGGTGCGATGGAGATATCAGATAGGAAATTCAGGGAAGTGTTTTTACCTTCCTGGGTTACCGGTATAAAAAAATACGGCGCCATGGGTGTTATGGCAACCTATCCCGCAATAGACGGAGTAGCAGTTCACAGTTCCGAGAAAATACTTACAAAAATCCTGAGGGAAGAATTGGATTTTAAGGGCATTGTAGTTAGTGAGGGTGGGGGGCTTGGAACTATCGAAACTGAAAGGCACGCAGCTAATTCGAAGGAAGCCGGGATACTGGCGATCAGGGCAGGACTGGATGTAGGGATATCTATTGAAGATGCGTATATGGGCGACCTGATTGAAAATGTCAATGAAGGGAAAATTGCTATCCAGGATGTAGACAGGGCGGTTTCCAGGATATTAAACCTCAAATTCAAAATGGGGTTATTTGAACACCCCTATGTTGATCCCGTGTATGCTGAAAAAATCGTTAATTCCAAAGAGCACAGGGAACTGGCATTACTGGCTTCCAGGGAGAGTATCGTATTGCTTAAGAATGAAAAGAATATTCTGCCCCTTAGAAAAGATATAAGATCCATCGCGGTTATTGGCCCCAATGCAGATGCATCAATGAACCAGATTGGTGATTATTTCCCGCATAATATCCCCCAGGAAATAGTGACCATTTTAAAAGGCATCAAAAACAAGGTTTCTTCGCAAACAAAGATTTCCTACGTAAAAGGATGTGATATTATCGGGAATAAGATCAATGAGATTGAAAAGGCTAAAACCGCCGCTAAAAATGCGGAATTTGCAATTGTTATACTGGGTGAGGATGGAGGTGTCACAAACGGGGAGGGGCATGATATGGCTAACCTGGATTTGACGGGACTCCAGGAAGATCTTCTTAAGGCCGTTTTTGCAACAGGTACACCTACCATTGTCGTTTTGATAAATGGGAGGCCTTTATCAATAAGGTGGCCTTCAGAGCATGTACCTGCAATTGTGGAGGCATGGATGTGCGGAGAACAGGGTGGCAATGCTGTTGCCGATGTACTCTTCGGTGATTACAATCCTGGTGGAAAGCTTCCCATTACTTTTCCCCGCCATTCAGGACAATTTCCATTTTATTATAATCATTCGGCCACCAAATCCGGGGCGAAATATGTAGATATGCCAGGAACACCACTGTATGAATTTGGGTATGGATTGAGCTACACTAAATTTGAATATAGTAAGCTTCAGATTAACCCGAAAGAAATTAGCAGGCAAGGTGAGGTGGAGATAAGCCTGGATGTAAAAAATATTGGCGACCGTAAAGGAGATGAAGTGGTACAGTTGTATATTAATGATATGATCAGCAGTACTTCCAAACCTGTAAAGGAATTGAAGGGTTATGAAAGAATTTCCCTTGAGCCCGGAGAAAAGAAAACTGTAAAATTTAAATTGATTCCGGAGGATTTATCGCTTTTTGACAGAAATATGAATTTTGTTGTAGAACCCGGTAGTTTTATGGTTATGATCGGTAGTTCATCGGAGGACATCAGGCTGAAAGAAGAATTTGTTGTGAAAAAATAACTCATTAAGCAAAAGATCATGAATAAAGGAATGCTGATTATTTCAGTTGCGATAATGTTCCTCCTGTATTTCAGTTCCTGCAACAGCAGTTCTTCCCCGGATAAAACAGCCATATCTTCAGACCCGGCAACGATCGCAAAAGGTGAAGCCACTTTTACGCTACATTGCAGTACCTGTCACAATTTCAGGCAGGGAGGAATCGGTCCGCAATTGGGAGGTCTTACCGATTCAGTCGCTTCCGGATGGATCCGCAAGTTTATTATGGACCCAAAAGCGATCATTGAATCGGGAGATGAGCGGGCCCGGCAATCCTTTAAAAAATACAAAGTATTTATGCCTTCATTTACCTTTTTTAAGGACGATGAAATAGACGGGATCATTGCTTTTTTAAATACGCATAAGGAACCTGGTCAAAACATGGTAAAAGGTGCAGGTAAAGAATTATCAAACCCTATTCCTGATACGATAATGCTTTCAAACCTGTTAGTTGGCCTGAAGCTGCAGACACAGATGCCTCCTTCCCGTGACAGTGGTAAGTTGCCTCGGGCCAGGATTACTAAATTAGACTTTGAACCTCATTCGGGCAACTCCTTCATCCTGGACCTTCGGGGTAAGTTGTACAGGCTGCAGAATAATCAGCCTGTAGTTTATATGGATATGGCTAAATTGAAACCTGCATTTATTCATGAACCCGGGTTAGGGACAGGATTTGGTAGTTTTGCATTTCACCCGGAATTTGCTAAAAACGGGCTGCTATATACAACCCATGCGGAGGCCACCGGTTCAGGCAAAGCTGATTTTGCTTATGCGGATTCCATTAAAGTAAGTTTGCAGTGGGTGCTTTCCGAATGGAAAACTGAACAACCGGGTGCTGCCATATTTTCAGGAAAAAGCCGCGAGCTTTTCAGGGCAAATATGGTCAGCGTAAGTCATGGCGTCCAGGAAATTACCTTCAATCCACTTGCTCATCCTGGCGACAAAGATTATGGCATGTTGTACATAGGTATCGGCGATGGTGGCAGTGTTGAAGAAGGTTATCCCTTCCTGGCAAATAACAGGGACAAGGTTTGGGGATCGGTTCTTCGTATAGACCCCAGGGGTAATAACAGTGCCAATGGCCAATACGGTATTCCACAGGATAACCCTTTTGTTAATGGAAAAGATACAACAGCGCTGGGAGAAATTTATGCCTATGGATTCAGAAATCCTCATCGTATTACCTGGAGCAGGTCAGGTAAAATGCTGGTTAGCAATATTGGTCATGGCAGGATCGAATCCCTGAACCTGTTGATGCCGGGCCACGATTATGGCTGGCCAATCAGGGAAGGCACATTCGTAATAGATCCCTACGGGGATTTAAATAAAGTGTATCCCCTTGATCCTAATGATAGTATCTATCACATTACTTATCCTGTTGCACAATATGATCACGAAGGAGGCTGGGTCGCTATTTCAGGCGGATACGAATATACCGGTAAAGCAATACCCCAGCTTGCCGGAAAATTTCTCTTTGGCGATATTGCTTCAGGTCGTATGTTCTACATAGAAATGGCAGATGTAAAGCTTGGAAAACAGGCTGCTATCAAAGAATGGAGGGTTTCAATAGCTGGCGCCCAAAAGTCATTAAAAGTGCTTTCTGGAAATGATCAGCGGGTAGATTTGCACTTCGGCAGGGATGCAAGGGGAGAACTATATATCTTAACCAAGACAGATGGAAAGGTGTATAAGATAGTGAGCGCATCTTTTAATGAGCAATGAGCAATAGGCAATGGACAATAGGCAATAAGCAATAGGCAATAGGCAATAGGCAATTGGCAATAAACAGAAAACGGTAAACAGTAAACATTAAACAGAAAACAATAAACAGAAACCAACGATAATGAAAACTTCAAGAAGAGACTTTGTCATTAAATCAGCACTCGCTGCAGCCGGGATGGCGTATGGCTACCAGTCAGTTGGTGAAATCAATCCAACCGCTGTAAAAACGCCCAACGCTTCAGCCGGCAATGGGCCTGCTAAAATTTGTTTTTTCTCAAAGAACTTACCGGGGCTCGGTTATAGTGAAATGGCTTCCGTTATTGCAGAAGCGGGCTTTGACGGAATAGACCTGACTGTAAGAAAGGAGGGGCACGTGCTACCTGAAAATGTGGAACGGGATTTACCCCTGGCGGCGGCGGCAGCAAAGAAATCGGGTTTAAAAATATATATGATAACGACTGATATTATTGATGCGGACGATAAGTACGGAGAAGCCATTTTAAAAACAGCGGCCTCTTTAGGCATCGGGTCATACCGGATGGGTGTCAGGTTTTATGATGAAAAGAAAACCATCCCGCAAAACCTGCAGGACTTTAAAATACGATATCAAAAGCTGGCCAGGCTAAACCAGAAATATAAGGTCAGGGGAGAATGTCAAAACCATTCAGGGAATAGATTTGGTTCTCCGATATGGGACCAATGGGAAGTTTTAAGAGGAATGGATCCTAAGTGGGTGGGTATCCAGTATGATTTACTTCATGCAACCGTTGAAGGTTTCAATTCATGGATAATTGCGTTTAACCTGGTGAAACAGTACATTGGTACCATGGATATGAAAGATTTCTACTGGAAAAAAATAGATGAAAAATGGGATATGGAAGTTACTCCCCTGGGAGAAGGCATGGTTGATTTTAAACAATTCATTCCTTTGCTTAAGAAGAATAATATGCACGGGCCTTTTTCTCTACACTGTGAATATCTCACTGAAAAGGATGATCTGCCGACCAGGGCGGCAAAAATGAAGAAGGATCTTACAACTTTAAGGGGATGGCTAAATGAAGCTGGTTTGTGAATGTATGGTAGAAGGGTGACATTAATATAGTATGAGAATCAATTAGGAAAAATGACAAACCCCAGAGGGGTGACATTAATATAGCAAAGAGAATCAATTAGAAGGAATGACAAACCCCAGAGGGGTGACATTAATATAGCAAAGAGAATCAATTAGAAGG
>JBDTWP010000067.1:0-21911 GCA_040006615.1 Ferruginibacter sp. | reverse complement strand
CGAGTTCCTTGATTTTAGGATCATGTTGAAATTTTCAGCCTTTTTATTCGCAGCTTTGATTTTTTTTGTTTCTTTTTTTTATCAGGAAAAAAAAGAAAATGAAGCCCAACCTATTATCAGCTTAGGTTTGCGAATGTTATACCTAATGCTATAATTTTAATTCCCTGCTGTTAATTTATTAGGAAAACACTACATAAAATAAATTCCATTAACTTTTTTTAAAAATAGTGCTGCAATCTTTATGCAATTAAACCCTTGCGGTCATCTTCATTTAAAATGACCTTTATGATAAAACTATTTTCTGCACTTTGTGCTGTTGGCATTCTGTCCTGCAACACAGCAGTTACCCAATCCTCCAATATCAACAATGAATTTAGAATATACAGCAACGGACTCATTTATGATGATACTACGATGCACCAGCTTTCGCATATTGTAGATTCGCTTAACCTGCAGTTTAAACGTTGTGATCTTACCCGGCAATATTATGCCGTTAGCCAGGGCATTGGTCATTTTATTTCTATAAAGAAAGGCAACTCCAAAGCGGCCCTGGCCGACCTGGAACTACAAATGCCCTTTACAGATTTTATTAAGAAGTATAAGTCTGCATCGGTAACCGAAAATATGCTGATCATTAAAAGTCGTTATAAAAATAATTATGAGAATCGGTGGTTCACTCAATTTGACGGGCAGATGATGAAAGACTATGACGATCCCGAAATAAGAATTGAAGACAATAGCGGCGAATATAACCGGCCGCTGAAGGGCCAGTGGATCATTAACGATCGTGCTTCAGGCTACCTGGAAGCTTTTTATATTACAACAGAATTTGTATCGCCACCTATTCCCCTAAAATACGCCAGGATGATATTGTATGCAGATTGCGTGGTGGATACTACGGCTGAAATATTTTCCGTTGAAGCCGGTCGGGATGATCGCTTCAGCCGGCATACCAATGAGAAAGATTATAGGAAAACAAAACTGTTTGCCTTCACTGATTTCCTCGATAAACAGACCAGCCATATATCTGAAAAGAATGTGCCGGCCGTTTATGGCGCATACAAATGGTTGGCGCTTGACAGTTTGAAAAAAGCCTGGGTCAAACAAGAATTGTCAGGAACAGAAAAATTTAAGACGCTGCTTGTCGCCGCCGTGCAGGAGTTTAGGGAAAAAAAACTGATCACAAATGATACATTTGAAGAATGCGTTGGCAACTATTTTTCTAAAAAAGATGCACTTGCCATGAAAAGAAACCGCCGTGTAATAGGGAATTGCAGCATGGATCAAAGTCCGCGCTACCATGCGCTTAACATTGCGATGCTAAGCGCCGAAACGGTAAACTGGGAAGTGTTTTTAAGGGCACACCTGGATATTATGAACGACCGCTTTGAGCGTATTACGGATGGCAGTTATGCGTGGGGCCGGCGCAATACCTATATCAAAGAACTGGAAGAACTAAATATTGATGTGCAGGACCTTCTGCTGGGTATTAGTTTAAGAATGGAAAACCCGGTTTCAAAGCATTACTATGGCAGCATTGGCCGGCTTGGCAGGGCATTGGCAGAAACAAGGAACAGCCCCGAAATGGAAGCTCGATTACTAAATGCCATTAAAGATAACCAACTGGATACCTACAACCGGTTGCTTTTACATTACCTGTACCTGAACTACACATGGTACCTATCCGAAAGAAAAGAAAGACTCACCTGCCTGGATAAACTGGAAGAGGCTGATAAAACGCTCCCGGAGATTGTGAAGGGAAGGATAAAGATTGAGCGGAAGAATTTTGAAGACAAAAAATAATGAAGGCAATCGACAGAGACGACTGGCAATAAACTGTCATTGAAACCTGCCAATATCCGAATCAGGGCTTTTTTATTTGCCCTGTGCGAAAACTGTAACACCTGGCGCAGCATTAAAAACCGCGCCCTCATTTACCCGCAGGCTCCAAATAGTGACACTGGCTGTTACCAAAGGATAATTGACTTTGCCGCTGTTAATGATCACTTTGCTCGCCGGCCCCGGAATTTGGCCGCAGCACCAGTTGCCCGCATTAAACCAATCCTTGCTCACTGCCCCGGTCCATTCTATGGTATTGGATGGCAATACTTCCATCGCATACCATAATGATTGCTCAGTTGATTGATCAAATATAACATCAAAAGTATTGGGTATATTGGCAAAAACAGTTTTAGTAGCTACTCGTTTTCCCTGCGTATTAAGTGTATGAACAAGCATGCAACTACCGGGAATGGTAAAGCGCAGCGTTAGATTAAGGGGCAACTGGCTGGTGGGTGAGCTACCCCAGTTGTTATTAATTGTGGTATTATTATTGGCCCAGCTCATACCGGTATTTTGTTGTTTTGCTGAGATAGCAATAAAACTGGTATCACCGGAGTCAAGGTCTTTATTGTTTATTGATAGCCAGGTGATGACGCCAAAATCATTTGCAGACAATAAGGTTACGGGGCCTGCAATTGTATTGGCAGCAGCATTCAAATAGCCTGCAATGCTCACATATTTTGGCGTCACAGTGGTGAGTAAACCCAAGGCAGTATTCAACCGGGTTTCTGAAGTGCTGGTGGTATAGTTTGTATTTTGTGGCGGGGGCAAAGTTTGTGCCGTGTACCCGGCCGGGTCATGATACGTGCCCGTCTTCAGCACCTGCGACAATTGAATCGTTTTATCATAAGGCGTATATTTCCCCCAGCGCCCTGTATTGTCTTTTTCAAAGGAATTATATACATCATCAGTGCTATAGTTAATTAGAAACGGCGTTCCTTCTTTGATAAAATTATTACGGTAAGCGAATGCCGCGGCAGGAAATAAACTCATTACAGAATGATCCCTGTGAATGGAAAAGAAGTTGTCGCACATATCAGGCGACCAGCTTCCGGCGTTACCACTATTGTAGTCAAAAAACATAAGTCCGTCCATACCCTGGAAAGAACCGTACGCCGCAATGGCGGGCACCATTTCTACCCTGTACCTGTTTGGCGCTGCATGATTATATTCACTGACCGTCATTGGTTTATTGTTCAGTGCAATACCTGAAAATACGCCGGGTATCGCACCAAAGCCATTTTGTTTTACCATTGGCGTATTTGATATAAACCAGTTATTGGCATCCCACGCTATGCCCGGAAAATTAGGATGATCCCAGTAAGCATGATCATCATAATAATCCAGATTTTCATTTTCCAGCCCTTCCTGTATACCCGTGAAAGCATTGTTACCTGTTACAGGTGCCGTTACCCCCAGCGTATTCCGTAAATAACTACGCATGTCTTCTAAAAAATTCTTTTGCAGGGTTATATAAAATGTTGACAGGTCCTTCATCCGTTGTTTCGCAAAATCACCGACCTGGCTGTACAGGTTGCGCTGAATATTCAGGCTGTTTAAATCTTCTCCCGGGTTAAGGGAAATGCGTTGTGCTTCTTTAACTGAGACATCATCTATCCAGACTGTTCCGGTATTTGCTCCCAGGTTAAAGGATAATCGGCCATCGTTCATCACATCTTCCGGGGGTATCACCGTAATGCTGAATTCCTGCCAGGCCGGGGTAAGGGCTGCGCTTGTTCCGCCATACCATGTATAAGGTGCGCCATTTCGCATAAACGACACCGGTACGGTCCTTGCCGAACTTGACTTTGCCCAAAACTTTATTTTATAACCGGTATCCTTTTGGAAACTAAAACCCACGTGCTTAAATTGAATATGCCAGTCGGTACCAGTTACTGTAGTGATATTGATTTTCGCCGATTTTGCGCCACTGTGTGATACCGTTCCATCCTGCGCGAATGTAGCCGCGGCTGTCTCATGCAATTCATACTGCCAGTTTGGATTGATTGTTCCCCCTTCAAAGCCCCCATCCGCAATCCGTTCTGTAGCAGCAGTTGCATCAGTGATCCAGGCCGCCTGCAATGCGTTTTGTGTGGCATATTTAGTTTGCAAAAAACGGTTCCACATACTGTCAAGCATGTGACTGTGCCGCCAGGTAAGCCAGCCACTTTGCGATTGCGGCACCAGTACCCCATCCTTCCACATTCCGTACAATGAGTTTTCATTAATCATTTCCACCATTGCCAGTGCCGGGTCGGCGCTTAATTTTAATCCGGTATATGGATTTATATGTCCCAATAACCGGGATGCATATTCTTTTTGCAAAGCCACCAGTTGCGGATCAAAAATGGTGACTCCCTTTCCAAACTCCCGCAAGGAATCGGCACCGGGCACACCGTCCAGGTTATTAAAACTGCGGCTTACATTTAAGTTCATGTTGGTGTAAATTCCATGCTGCTTTAGCTGGTATATGAAATAATCCAGTTTATCAAGGGTAACCGTGTTAAGGCTACGGGTGCTTTGCCCACCGGCAAATATGCTTCCGTCATTCCCGCCCCATGGGTTATCCAGGTGATGGAAACGTACCAGGTTGATACCCATTTTTGCTGCATGGGCCGCAATACCGCCCGCATCTGCTTTTTCAGGAAATGCTCCATTGGCAACAATATTTACACCCCAGAATTTATAAGGTTGTTTATTAACGATAAAATTATTGGCCGCAACGGTTACTTTAGATGCTGTGTCCAGGGGGGTTGTACTGAACCCGGGTAAAAATGGGCTCTTCAGGCTGTCTTTGTAAGGAAAAGCAAAACTGAACCCCCCGGTAAAATTCTGAGCGCTTGTGATAATGGCAGTAAAAAAGCAACAAGCAGCAATCAATATCTTTTTCATTTGAGAAGACGGAAGTTGGTTTATGTAAGATTGGAAATAATGCAAACTTACTGCTATTAGTTGGTTTCGGAGGGCCGTCTTGCTTACTTAGAAACAGGTATTTACAATAATATACTGGCCAGCGATCTATCTGTACGGGCATGTACTCTATAAAATGGTTAATCCCAGACATATCTCCATGAGCCATCCGGTTGTTTTTTCCACACAGTATGAAATATGCCCCTGGCTTCATTAATTTTGCCACTGCTGTCTTTTGACTCCCAGTAATATTTTCCGAATGTATATCCCATCTCTCCATCCTGAGCGGCATCAATAAAATCGGGAGACCATTTGACAATAGCTGTTTTGAAATAGCCGGCTTCATAGAAGTTTTTGATGCCAGCTTTCCCCCTGATAATACTGTCATTGCCGCGTTTGATAACAGCATTGGAATCTGCATAATACCAAAAGGCTTCCGCGATTCCTTTTTCAGCCGCCATTTTTTCAAAATCCTTTTCCGCCTTTGCAATTTCTTTTTTAGCTTCTTCACTGAGATTATTTGTCTCCGTTTTGCAGGTATAAAAAAGCAACCTGCAAAATAAAATACGAACATAAATTGTAGCGATATTCATAACAAATAATTTTCGATCAACGAATTTAACTTAAATGAGTGGAATTGTAAATACAATATGCCATATCCGCATTGCTTTTGCTAACCTGCATTTGATTGAATATAGTCATCCAAAAAATAGTATACCGCCAACCTAAGATCAGGCCGTGGCCTGATCTGGTAAATAAATGCTACGTAATTATGCTTTATTTCCGCAGAATTGTTTTTCGAAGCAGCGCGAATAAGTAATCACTGATTTGCCCCTTGCGCCGCTATTATGCAAACGCCATAATAACCGGTAAAAAGTTTCTGAATATAATCGGGTTCTTTCATGTACAAAAAATTAGCTTTACTCTCCGGTAGTAAAAAGGATAAATAAAATCAAATTGACTGAAGAAAATATTCATAAGCCGTTAAGAATGCGTTGGGTCATGATATCTTTCGCATTTGTTGCCACGGTGCTTAACTATATTCACAGGCTTTCCTTTAATTATCTTAGTGCTAAAGGACATCTGCGTGATTTGATTCCGGATGATTATTTCGGTTATATTGCCACCGCTTTTTTTGTTGCTTATATGATCTCCAATGGAGTTTCGGGGTTTGTTATTGACAAACTTGGCACCCGGCTGGGCTATGCGTTGTGCATGGCCTTTTGGACCACGGCCGCAATGTTGCATGCATTGGCAACCCTGCCCTTTCATTTCGGTATATGTCGTTTCCTGCTGGGAATCGGTGAAGCCGGAAACTGGCCTGCAGCCATAAAATTAACCAGTGAATGGTTTCCTCCTGAAGAACGATCTACCGCTTCCGGCATTTTTAATAGCGGCGCAGCAATTGGCGCTATAACGGCGCCCCCTTTAATAGCATGGCTGGGGATTAATTATGGTTGGCAGGCTACCTTTATCGTTATTGGAATGCTGGGTTATTTATGGCTGGCGGCATTCTGGTTCACTTACTATACTCCTGAACGATCTTTGAAAGATGCAAAGGCACGGACAATACCTCCAATGAAGCTCATAAAAAATCGCTTTGTTGCCACGTTCACTCTTTCCAAGGTTTTTACAGATCCGGTGTGGTATTTCATCACGTTTTGGATTGGGCGCTATTTAGTGGATGTGCACGGTTGGGGATTGGAAAAAATCGGGCTCTTTGCTATTTTACCATTTATAGCTGCCGACTTTGGAAATATACTGGGAGGCTTATTCACACAGCTGATTATAAAAAAGGGCGTTCCTGTGCCAAGAGCAAGAAAGATTGCAGTCGGTATATTCGGTTCAGTTATGGCATTCTCACTTATTTCAGCGCCTTTTGTTATTACTTCTCCTGCGACAGCATTAATTATTTTGGGACTTTCGGGTTTTGGCTATGCTGCTTACCTGTCGAATACGTTGGCCTTTCCCGCCGATGTAGTTCCTCACAGTGGAGTAGCTTCCGTATATGGGCTTGCAAGTATGGGTGCCGGTCTGGGTGGTGCAATTTTTCAATCGGTCGCCGGAGTTACCATAAAAAATTTTGCGGCAAAGTATAACTATTCAATAGCCTATAATACAGTATTTGTTGGCTACGGTATTCTGGCACTGGTGGGAATTTCTATTGTATTATTTTTAATGGGCCCGCTCCATAAAAACATGGAATTACAGGACTATGTTGACGGTAGCAAATAGACCCGGCACGCCCACGGGTGGTAAACTAATGAGCATAAAAAATATCTTAAAAATTTAAATAGTCATGTTATGAAACTACAAGGAAAAGTTGCCATTGTAACCGGAGGATCCCGCGACATCGGACGGGAAATATCAATTAAACTGGCTAAAGAGGGAGCAAAACTGGTCGTAAACTATTTTAACAGCGAAGCCGACGCGCTGAAAACAAAACAGCTGATTGAAGAATCGAATGGGGAATGTATCATCGTTCGGGGGGATATGACCAAATGGACGGAAGTTCAAAATCTGCTCACAGAAAGCACCAAAGCCTTCGGCAGCATCATTCATATTTTGGTAAATAATGTGGGTGGACTTATCGGGCGTAAAACAATTGAAGAGCAGGACGAAGAATGGTATGACCAGGTAATGAACGTAAATATGAAAAGTATATTTTTTACGACCAAAGCTACCGTTGGATACATGGGCGATGGCGCTTCAATCATTAACTTATCATCCCAGGCAGCCAGGGATGGTGGTGGTGGTGGTTCCTCTTTATATGCTGCTTCCAAGGGAGCGGTAACGACCTTTACCCGTTCAATGGCAAAAGAATTAGGACCCCGCGGCATCAGGGTTAATGCAGTTTGTCCGGGTATGATCGCTACCAGTTTTCATGACCGCTTTACCAAACCGGAGATACGCATCATGGTTGCCAAAGCAACACCACTGCGCAGGCAGGGTGAGGCCGAAGAGGTGGCTAACCTGGTAGCTTACCTGGCTTCTGATGAATCTTCGTTCATAACAGGTACAAGCATCGATATAAACGGTGGAACTTATTTCTCCTGAAATTTATTATATTTCATATGGGGTAAAAGGTGAATCTGCCATTGGTATGAAGGATCAGGCCGCGGCCTGATCTGGTAAATAATCGCAACGCAATTATCCTTTTATTTCCGCGTGATTGCTTTTCGAAGCAGCGCAAATAAAAAATCACTGATTTGCCCCTTGGTCAGTATCAGAAATGACAAAACCCGGCGGAGTGATATTAATATAGCAAAGGATACACTACCAGAAATGACAAAACCCGGCGGGGTGATATTAATATAGCAAAGGATACGCTACCAGAAATGACAAACCCCAGCGGGGTGATATTAATATAGCAAAGGATACGCTACCAGAAATGACAAACCCCGGCGGGGTGATATTAATATAGCAAAGGATACACTACCAGAAATGACAAACCCCGGCGGGGTGATATTAATATAGAATAGAATCCATCAACAGGAATGCCTAACCCCAGAGTGTCATTAATATTGCAAACTATTACTATCCTCAGAACTCCAGGCCTTCGCAAAATAAACCATTGGTTTACATTATTTCCGGGAAAAACCCCAACGGGGTATAATGTGAATAGCTTACGGTGAAACCCGGGGAATACAAATGCCATAATTCGATAAAGCCCCGAATGGGGCTGAATTTTATGGAGTTAATATATTCAACCCGGAAAGGATTGGCTTGTAAGCAATTTGGATCTATTTCCATGAGGTCCACCCACGGCTATTCAAATTCAAGCATCTCAAGCTTAAATACCACAACCTTAGTTTGCGAATAAAGCCATTTATATGAGCCGCAGGAAACGAGTTCTAAAAGTATGAAAATCTTAAAGTCAGCGAAAATTTCCACAGAAGGTCGATTCAACTACTAAAAAGCCCTGCAAGGGCGAAATACAATAGCACAGGGTGAAGCCCTGTGTCTAAAATGAAGTGCGAACAATTGTAGCCCCCACCAAAATACCACAACAAAAAGTGTAGCCCCGGAAATATCAACACAAATCGTATAGCTCCATACCCGACAATGGAACCATTTGGAAGCCCTGCAAGGGCGAAATACAATAGCACAGGGTGAAGCCCTGTGAAATAATAGAAATAATAGAAATAATAGAAATAACACCATAGAAACATCGTCATAATAAACCGTCATGATCTTCCATTTATGTATATAAACCCTACAGCTATTTAAATCCAGGCCTTTCAGATTTAAATACTGCAATATTAGTTTGCCAAAAAAGCCATTTATATGAGCCCTTAAGACAGGAGTTCTGCGTTTTGTATTTGCATCTTTTAAAGTATACTTTGAAAAAAATTGTTTTAAATAGCAAGTAAAGTATAAATTTGTTATTACCAAAATGAAAGTAAATGAAAGTTTTTATAAAATAAAATAAGATAATGTAGAATTAATTGTAAAAAATCATAATATCATGCGTACCTTAAATTCATTTGAAATGACACTACCTACCCTTAAAAGATTTCGCCGTCCGCAATTTCATAATCCCGGTTTAATCAACAGGAATTTATTATTGACCGGTGCCTTAATTTTCGGAATTCTTGCATCCTGCTTTTCACAGGAGAAGACGATCTCCGGAAATATTAAATCCGCTGATGGCAAATTATTAGATGGTGTCAGTATCCAGGTAAAGGGTACCAGTCATGGTACCACTACTGATGCTGGCGGAAACTATACTTTGAAGGTAAAGGATGGAGCGATCTTAGTAGTTTCTGATGCGAATTATATAGGCAGGGAAGTCCCGGTAGGTCTCCTTACAGTGGTTGATATAATATTGGAGCAGGATATTAAAGGTCTCGGAGAGGTGGTCGTAACAGCATTTGGTATTGAACGGCAAAAAAAATCTATCGGCTATTCGCAGCAAAAAATAGACGGATCGGTACTTACTCAGGCGCGCGAGACCAATGTCATGAATTCATTAAAGGGCAGGGTTGCCGGGGTGCACGTAAATCAGTCAAGTGGTGGGCCGGCCGGATCCTCATATATAACTATCAGGGGCAATAGCTCTCTCGCTGGCAATAACCAGCCACTCTTCGTTGTAGATGGCTTTCCAATTAATAATTCCAACCTCCGGCCGGCAGCTTCCGGGGGCCAAAACGGGGGCAGAGATTACGGTGACGGGGTAAAGGATATTAACCCGGACGATATTGAAAGCATTTCAGTACTGAAAGGCGCCAATGCAGCAGCACTATATGGTTCCCGTGGTGCCAATGGCGTAGTATTGATCACTACCAAAAAATCCGCTAAGAAAGGCCTGGGCGTTTCTTATAACTCAAATGCCACATTTGAAACTATCAACACACGGCCTACCTTTCAGAATAAATGGTCCGGCGGTTATGAAGATTCATACGTTTACTGGACAGATAGCACAACTGTTAATGGTATTAGGTACCAATTGCAAAATGGCTTGTCCGATGCACAGTATGGTGGTCCGCTGGATGGCCGGCTGGCTGTTATTGAAACGATCCCTGAACTGGGGCCGATCCATATGTCTCCACAACCTGAAGATAATGTAAATTCACTTTACCGGACCGGAACCACCTATACCAATACAGTAGCGCTTACAGGTGGAAATGAAACATCTAATATAAGGCTATCACTGTCCAATTTATCAAATAAAGGCATTTTGCCAAACAACTCCTTCAACAGACAGACAGTTAACCTGGTCGCAACGTCGAACATTACCGCACGGTTAAAGATTGAAGCCAAGGCAAATTACATCAGGGAAACAAACAAAAACAGGCCGGTGATAGGAGCAAGTTATCAAAACGTTAGCCGTACCTTCCTGGCACTGCCCCGGAATATTGACCTCAACTGGCTAAAAAACTACAAAAGAGCCGATGGCTCAATGGTAGTTTGGCTTAATGGCGATTTGCAGAACCCCTACTGGTCGCTGAATGAGATCCTTGAGGAGGATCAAAGAGACCGTCTTATCGGATATGTTTCTCTCAATTATAAATTCGCAGACTGGTTAAATCTAAAGGTGGGGGCTGCAAATGATAGCTATACGGATGTGCGTAATGAACGCGTTGCCAAAGGAACACCGGACCGCAATGGTGCCGCCGGCGCAGTCAGGAATTTCCAGTATCATGTAAACGAGCTTAACGCAGATGCCATATTAACCGCTCAGGGCAAGCTTTCGAAAAATTTTTCCGCCTCGTTCCTGGTAGGGGGTAATCTTTATCAAACAAAAACAATCACAACTGGTTTGGAAGGTGGCAACCTCAACTATCCTGATTTTTATCAGATCTCCAACGCCGGCATTGTGATTCCTACATCCTCCCTGGGGAGAAAAGAGGTTCAGTCTGCATTTTTCAATGGGCAGTTGGCCTATAAGAACTATCTTTTTTTAGATATTACGGGCAGGAACGACTGGTCCTCTTCATTGGGTAGTCCTTCCTTCTTTTACCCGTCATTCAGTCTCAGCCATGTGCTCACCGATGCTTTGAATATAAAGTCTAAATTGTTGAGCTATGCTAAAATAAGAGCATCTTATGCACAGGCAGGAACAGACGCGAATATCTATCAAACAAAAGCCGGTTATAGCATTCTACCTGTTAGCTCCGGTTTTGACGGGCAGCAGTTTGCCCAGATCAGTCAAAACGTACCCAATGCCACACTTAAAAATGAATTGAAGAAATCCTACGAGTTTGGAACTGATATCCGGCTGTTGAAAAACAGGGTTGGTATTGATTTTACTTATTATAACGCCTCTACAGCCAACCAGATCCTACCTATCTCGGTATCCGGAGCTTCGGGTTTTACAACAAAACTTATCAATGCCGGTGAAATACAAAATAAAGGCATAGAACTGTATATTAATACTATACCGGTACAAATGCTCAACTCATTCAGTTGGGAAGTTTCACTTAACTTTTCAAAAAACAAATCAGAAGTGATTTCGCTGGCACCGGGTATTTCGAACAATGTAATGCTTAGCACTAATAACGTTAGTATTGAAGCTAGGCCCGGTCAGCCTTTCGGAAACATTGTCGGCTATCCTTTTAAACTCAGCCCTGATGGGCGCCGGGTAATTGAAGGTGGAATTTATGCAAGGGGCTCCGACAGGGTGGTGTTAGGCAATATCCAGCCTGACTGGCTTGCAGGTGTTACTAATACATTTTCTTATAGGGGAATCAGACTTAGCGCCCTGATAGATATAAGAAAAGGCGGACAGATATATTCAAGCACCATGGATGACGAGATGGGTAACGGCACCGGCAAGTTTACGGAGAATCGGGGTAATCTGATTGCAAACGGAGTCGTTTTGGACCCTGTGACCAATAAATATACTGAAAACTCACAAGTGGTGTTTGCCGAACAGTATTACGCCTACCAATCATGGACTGGCCTCAACGAGGCATTTGTAATTAATGCTGATTGTGTTTCCCTCAGAGAAGCTACCCTGGGTTACGAATTCAGGCCGAAGATTCTTTCGAAAATGCATTTCAAAACAGCCATCTTTTCCATCGTTGGAAGAAATCTGTTGTACCTCTACAGGGACCCTAAATTTAAAATAATGGGAATTAGTCCGGAAACGGCTTTTGCTCCTACCGCGGCTGCACAGGGATACGAGGCCATCACCATGCCGACAACAAGGAGTATTGGACTCAATCTTTCATTATCGTTTTAATTTACTAACCCCCAAAAAAACTAATATGAAACTCTATTATAAAATAAAGACCCTTGTTGCACTGACCGCCCTGCTATGCGTGGCAAATTCATGCACAAAGGATTTCGACAATATCAATACAAATCCGGCCATAGTAACAGAAGACTTAATTAAACCGGACAACCTCTTTAGCAAAGTACTCAAAGAATCCATTTTTCATATTCCCGAACTGGGGAGAATTGAGGGTGGAATTGGCAGAATATCTGAATTCGCCGGCTATATGGCCAGTGAATCATCTGGATTCCCTTTTAAAAACATGGATTATGAGGCAACCTTCATGAACTACTACAGAAGCTACCTGATTAACATAAATGAAGTGATAAGGTTAACTGAGAAACCTGAACTGTCAAACAAAAATGCAATGGCAAAGATTTTCAGGGTTTGGTTGTGGCAAAACTTAACGGATATGTATGGAGATATTCCCTACAGTGAAGCTGCAAAAGGCAAGGCAGATTTTATTGCCGAGCCGAAATATGATAAGCAGGAAGCCATTTATAAAGATTTATTCATCCAACTGAAAGCAGCCACCGGGCAACTCATCGATGATCCCGCAATATCAGGCTTTGGTGGAGCCGACATACTTTATAAAGGCAATGTAAATGCCTGGCGCAGGTTTGCCAATTCATTAAGGTTACGTATGGCAATGAGGGTTAGATTTGTTGACAATACCCTGGCGCAGCAAAATATAAGCGATGTAATAAATTCACCTCTGATAAGCGCTAACGAAGAAAATGCAAAGCTGCTTTCAGAGGGACCGACAGCCGCCAATGCCGGTAACCGAAGCCCGATGATAAATTTTATTAAGAATAATCTTAAAGAGCCTCGTCATATCGGCTTTACAGTACTGGAGATCCTTGTCCTGAACAATGACCCACGGGTGCCCGTTTATTTCAAGCTTCCAAAATTAATAAACCCTTCAAGCGCTATTCCATATAGAGCAAGGCCAATTAATCCTGATGGCTCTGAAAGATATCCTTATGGTATGGACAGCATTTCATTGACAGGAGATTTTTTTGAAGCGCCGCAGTTTATTTTTAATTTGATTACTGCAGCTGAGGTTAATTACCTTAAAGCAGAAGCAGCGCTGGCCGGATTGGCACCGGGAGATGCCAATACTTTTTACCGGACAGGCATTCAACTTGCCATGGACCAATACCAGGTGCCTGCAGGTTCCATTACCACTTTCCTCAACGCCGGACCGGCAACGCTAAGCGGGACCGTTGAGCATCAATTCGAGCAGATCATCAATCAGAAATACATTACACTTATCTATCAGTCCAACGAAGCCTGGGCCGAATACAGAAGAACAGGCTATCCCAAAATGTGGCTTGGCAGCGCACCAACCGATACGGATGGGCAGATACCCCGCAGACAGACCTACCCGGCTGATGAGTACGCAAAGAATGGAGCCAATGTAGCCACAGCCACCGAAGGATATCCTGGCGGGGATAAATTAACCAGCAAAGTATGGTGGGATGTTAGGGCAGGTGTTCCTTTCGCTCATCCCAGGCAAGGCATGTTTCCTCCTGAATCCTGGTAGTAGATGGCAAAATAGTTGTAGATTCGGGTTGATTGCGGAATTGAACATACATTCAGGATAAGAAGCCACTACCAGTTTGCCGCTGCTCTTATTTTCAGGGGCCGGCTTAAGGTACCTGAACGGCTGCCTTATACTTCTTCTTTCATATCAATTTATTACTATGCAAACAAATATATCCCGGCGTAATTTTTTGGAAAATGCATCTCTTGGAGTAAGTGCTATCGGTATTCCTGGTTATCTGCTCAGGACTGAAAGTGCAAAGACTATTGATAACCCGCCTGCGCATGTCAACCTTGGAACGGTGTCGATAATGGACCTCTCCGCAACCGATGCTCCTGGCATGGTTCAGCAGGTACTGGCGATTATGGAAGAATTGGTGCCATTTCAACCGGATATTATCTGTTTGCCCGAAATATTTGCCTATGCTCATATTGAGCAACAGTACCAGCTTAACGAAATGGCGGAAAAAGTTCCGGGTCAGATTGTTACCCCTTTTTTAAATTTTGCTTCCAGGCATAAATGTTATGTGATTTGCCCCACCTATTCCCTGCATGAAGGAAATGTATTCATTTCAGCAGTATTGATCGACAGGCAAGGTAAAGTGGTTGGGGAATATCATAAAATGCGCCCGGCAGAAAGCGAATTGAAAATGGGTATAAAATCAGGAAAAATGGATCCGCCTGTTTTTCAGACAGATTTTGGTAAAATCGGTATTCAAATATGTTTTGACATTAAATATGAAGATGGCTGGAATTCTTTAAAGGATAAAGGCGCTCAAATAATTTTCTGGCCCTCTGCTTACGCTGCAGGTAAGGAAATAAGCAGCAGGGCCTGGCGCCACCAGGTGTATATAGTAACCAGTACGCAGAAAGATACCAGTAAGATCTGCGACATCACGGGCGAAACGATTGCCCAGACTGGCAGGTGGCAGCGAAACTGGATCTGCGCTCCCGTAAATCTGGAAAAGACCTTTATTCTCGCATGGCCCGCTGTCAGTGTGTTTCCCGATATTCAAAAAAAGTATGGCCCCAGGATCAGGCTCAATACTTTCAGTGAGGAGGAATGGACAACTATCGAGAGCCTGGATGCTAATCTAAAGATCGCCGATGTGCTGAAGGAATTTAACCTTAAGACCGTGCACGAAACATTAAAGGAACTTGCTGCAGTGCAGGATAAAGCAAGAGACAAAGCCAAATAGAAAAAGACATTTGAAAACCCCCGCACCCTTCGAAGGGACCTCATAGGTTTTTAAATCCTATGAGGTCCGGTCAATTAAAAGATGTTTTGCCCGGTTGCCCGCAAACCCGCCGCAGCTTTTCAAATTCCACCCGGTATTCCTTTAAACTGCTCTCAGTTATTTTTTGTCCCGACATAGTTACCGGGTTAATGAATCGTATATTCCTGCCGGTAAGCGCTGCCGCCAGCGAAACATCTCCCCAATTCAGAAACCCCGGAAGATGAATTGCCATGCTAAAAAAGTCAATAGATTCGCTATTATCAAACAGGTAACTTACCGGGGCATCCCGAAGAATGATGTTGTCAGTATTTCCCGAAAATACGCTGAGGAATAAAGCTGCCAGTCCTGCTTCCCTGCTGCCATCAATAGCCAGTTTTTGTGCCTTGTACCTCGATCGCAGAAATTGAGTTATCAAATCCAGTTCACTTACCCATTCCCCCAAAACGGTTCCTCCCAGCCATAGTTCAGACCGGGAAATGGTATGGAATTGCATTGACCCATCCAATTCATCAGCTTTGGATGAAGAAACTTCTCCCGTTCCTGATAAGTCAGCAATCACAATGCCCGATCCCTTTTTCTTTAATTCATCAATCAGGTCATTTGAAATAGCTGCTTTACCTTTTGAATTACATACAATGACATAACCAAGCGTTTTATCGCGTGGGGCAAGATGTAATACCGGTATCAGTTTGTCATCTGTTGTTTGTATGGCAAACCTTTCCCAGCCACCCAGGATTGAATGCTGGTACACTTTTTTAATGCCCGATTTTTCATTGATCCTTAAAATAGCCCTCAATTCTTTTTTCTTAAGACTTATATTGAAAGTTTTCGCTGTCAAAAACCTGTTTCGCAATTCCTTTCCTTTCCGTTTGCAGTATTCCGGAATGGTTTCAACTTTTGGATCACGCTGTCCGTTGGGAAATACCATCAGCCTTTGATACGGTAATACTTTAAATGGTATCTCTTTTACCGGGGCTCCATTGCCAGTGCTTTTGAGATGGAGATTAAACCATCCAAGCATCGTCTCCCTGTCGGCTGGCCAATATCCATGAGTAAGATCGAACAATTCGTACCCAATATTATTCTCAACGTCAAGCAATTTAAATACTGGTTTGATATTATTGTAACTCCGCAGCATTTCGCGGGGAAAAAAGGCTGGAATATCATCTTGCTGGTGATTACACATTTTTATAGCCCTGGGGGCAATCAACAATAATACACCGGATTCCTCGGTAAATGTGAGTCCGTCAATGAGCAACTCACAAATACAATTACTGGCCATGACGTAAGATTCAAAAGTTCCGGCACTGACGATTGGTACGGATGCTTTAATTCTTTCATCCATTGCTGTTAGCCAGATTGTTTGATTTCCGCCGCCGCTGGCTCCCGTAGCGCCGATTCGCGTGGCATCCACATTAGGTAAGGAGCAAAGCAGGTCTATTCCCCTGCTATTTTCGGAAATCTGAAACCCCATTAATGATTCACCAACATTCATGAGTGAAGCTCCGGGGTTGCCGCCGTGGTAGTCATATATTCCATGTATTACAGATCTTTCCCCGGAACCAAAAGCATCAATACTTAAACATATATATCCATTCAATGCTAAAGTATGCCCCACCGACTGAACCGGTTCAGACATCTTTGCTTCTCTCCAGTGTCCATTCATGTTGATCACCGCCGGAAACGGACCTCTGCCTTCCGGGATATAGAGGTTGGCCGTAGCATACAACCCGGGACGGGTTTGAAATAGAATGTTTTTGATTGAATAGCCTTCCATTTTTGTCTCACCCGTCTCCCTGTAATTTAAAGGCAATTCATGATCTACTACGATACCGGTCTTTTTGATAATCTCATTTCTGAGAAAAGTCCTGTTCTCTTCCCATTCCTGCCGGGTTTTCGGCAACCCGTGTTCTGCGAATCTCAGAAATGCCTCCCTCTTTAATTTACTTCCGGGGAGATCTGCATGATTTTCTGAAAGGACTGCAGGGAAACTGTCACTACCACCGGCAACATTATTGTAATGATCTTTCCCCGGCACCCTGGCTGCATACGAGTAGATATTAATAATAACAAGACCAATGCAAATTGCAACCTGTTTCATTTTATATAATTGAGCTGTTTGTGTTGCTTTCTCCATCTTTTTTGTATAATTATTTCCATCATTTTTCAAATCCCGGCATTGCCAAATCGGCTGTAAGGGTAACCAACCTTCTTGGGTATCCAACCTTTCAAAGGTTGGTTACCCTGGCTAGTAACAGCCCCCTTCAAGATACCCGTAAGGCACAGAAATATTTCAAATTAGGGCATCCAACCTTTTAGGGTATCCAACCTTTCAAAGGTTGGTTACCCTGGCAAGTAAAAGCCGCCTTCAAGATACCCGTAAGGCCCAGAAATATTTCAAATTAGGGTATCCAACCTTCTCGGGTATCCAACCTTTCAAAGGTTGGTTACCCTGGCCAGTAACAGCCCCCAATACTGTCTTGCAATTCTCAAATTATCCTGAACCGGAAAGGTCCTGGTTGGAATTGACTTGCCACAGGCTTTAGCCTGTGGATATTGTAAAATGCAATATACTACGGCTTTAGCCGAATTGAATTTAAGCATTTTCCTGGTTGGTTTTGCTAAAGCCAAAAATGAATAGGTTTTTTTATTCTTCCGGCTATAGCCGGAGGCAATTTAAGAAACTACTTCCAACTATTGAGATAATACTGCTTTTGTTGCACCCAGGAACAGGAAGAATTAAAAATGCAACCGATAAATTGAGATGTACCCTTATATTGTCCTAATAAGGGCGTCTTCAGCAGTTACACTACCTTCGCATGAATTTCACCCTGGTTTTTTTATGATGCAGAAGACATCTGTTGCAGTTAATAGTTTTTAATCATTGTCTTTTAATATCAAATTATAAATACAGAAAAATGTTCAAACAATTCGTTCTTTTTAGCCAAAGCAGGCACCCTAAAGGAATTATTCCTGCCACATTTTGTTTATTATTGTTTAGTTTATTATGCTTTAGTACTCATTCCTCCAATTTACCGGAAGCCAGGTTAAAAGTAGCAACATGCCAATTTCCGGTTACAGGAGATGTACACAAAAATGCCAGGTACATTAAGGATTTTATCAAAGAAGCTGCTCTTCAAAAAGCTGATATTGTCCACTTTTCAGAGGCTTCTCTTACAGGTTATCCTCCGAAGGACTTAAGTTCATTTGATAATTATGACTGGGATGCTTTGAGTAAGGAAACTAAAGAGATTATGGCTGTAGCTAAGCAATTCAATGTGTGGGTTATTTTAGGATCTGCACACTACATTGATTCTGGTGTTAAGCCCACAAATTGTCTTTACATCATATCTGGCAAAGGGGAAATTGTAGATCGGTATGATAAATCAATGCTGACTGATGGCGATGATGGTGACGTGAGCTTTTATTCCCCCGGGAACCATACTACGATCATTAATATTAATGGATTTGAATGCGGATTCCTGATCTGTTATGATTCCTGCTTTCCTGAAATGTACAATATTTACAGGCATAAAGGCGTGAAAATAGTTTTTCACTCATTCTATAACGCACATTACGCAGGAAGAACTATCCTCGATGATATTATTCCATCTGAAATCAGGGTGAGGGCTTCTGATAATTTAATGTGGATCATTGCTAATAATTCATCCGGGGATTATTCATCCTGGCCATCCTGCATTGCACGGCCCGATGGTTCATTAGAGACATTGCAAAGAGGGATACCTGGAATTCTATATCGTAATTTTCCTGATAATCAAATAATAAATGACTTCCCAAGCTGGACCCATAATAATAAAATAATGGCATTGGCTGAAAAGGAAGTGTATCATAATGGCATACCATCAAAGCATCCAAGGGCGCTGGATACTAAATCTTTGCCCTACCAGCCTCCACGTTAAAAGATCAAATTTTTAAACTACCTGAAAACCACAATACATGCGCCTCTCAACCTTCTTATTTTCATTTATTGCTTTATTGCCAGCCTTGAAACATAGCCATTTTCCTGCATTTACGGGTACAATAGCTGCTAAAGCCGGGGTTTTCAGATCGTCATCTTCACCGGCACCCTCAACAATTCCTTTGCCACTCCATGAACCCGTACCGGCACTTATTCCGGATACTGGCTTTTTGCCCGAATCAAACTATCAATTTCCTGCGGCCGGAACATTATCAACCAATATTATAACAACAGTACCGACCTTCCACAACATGAGCCTCTACTGGAAGCCTTCTGAAGGGAGCTCTACCCGGGAAGCCCTGGTTCGATACCGGGTTAAAGGCACTGTCAATTGGTCACAGGCCCAATCACTTTGGTTTGATGACAGGACGGCCGACAGCATCGGTAATAATATTGAAAGAAGCAAAGAATACCGGGGAAGCATTGTAAATCTCCATTCAGGAACCATTTATGAAATTGAACTGTTCCTCGAAGGGGTAAACAGGGTTGCAGCAACAACTGCTGCGACAATGAATGAAAATTTCCCAATTGCCAAAACAGTGATGTTACCAGCTTCTTCGGATAGTACCCTTGTAATTTCTGAAGGTGGAAATGCCTCAGGATATGTACTTTATACCGGGCCAGCCGGTGCCACTATTGATGTTGCTAACACCCGGATGTACACGGTCGATATCAGGGCCTCCTACGTTATCGTGAAAGGTCTGAATATTAAAGGAGCACAAAGCAAAGGCATCCGGATTGCTCCTGGCCTGAGTGATATCGTAATCGACGGAAATGATATTTCAGGCTGGGGACGAATGGCTTCTGACGGAGGAGCACTTCACGATGAGATGGGAATCGGCAGTGATAACGTGGATTTTTCGCACGTGAAAAGAATCATCATTCAAAATAACAAGATCCATCATCCCCGGTATGGATCAAATAGTTGGAAGGAGTACAGAACTTTTCTGGCTACCTATCACCCGATTGGTACCAATGCAATTGGATTTTATGCGGATGATGGTCAGCTGATCATTCGAAACAATCAAATTTACTCCTCCACGGGACAGTATTTTATGGATTGCATTGGTGGTAGCGAAAACTTCGCTTTCAACAGTGGGTCCCCGGGTCCCGACTCCGATATTTATGATAATAAGATAAGCAATTGCTGGGACGACGCAATTGAAAGTGAAGGGATGAATCAAAACGTTCGCGTATTTAATAATTTTATTGATCAGTGTTTTGTGGCGCACGGTGTTTCGGCTACATCTGTCGGGCCTCTTTATGTCTACCGAAATATAACTAACAGGCTCCAGCGAAGCCATGAACTTAGCCTCAATTCAGGCTATTGGTTCAAGAGCCAGGGTAAGATTGCTTTTGGGGGACGGGTGTATGTATATCACAATACGATGCTGACAATTCAAAATGAAGGTGGAATTTCAGATGTTGGTGCAACGCTTTCCAATACAATTTCCCGTAACAATATACTGCGTTCGGCTAAAAATGCGGTCATAGACCTCAAATCCGATCCGCAGACATCCTGCGACTATGACCTTGTTGATGGAAATATCACCACTATAAACCAGGGCCACGAAAAACACGCCATCTTTACTGTGCCTCAGTTTGATATGAGTGCTCCGGTTCAATCCCGGGGACTTTTACCTCATTCGCCAGGCCAGGACAGCGGCGCTATAAGAATTCCAAATTTCAATGACAACTTTAAGGGGAAAGCACCTGATATGGGGGCCGTGGAAAATTAAGTAATCGTCCCGGAATTTTGCGGGCTCTGCTGCTAATCGGGTAATCAATTAAAATATTTGGCTACACTATTTCATAATTGAAATGATAATTTTGTAGCATTAATCAATTCTAAATGATTGCACATGCCTCTTCTGATCCATCAAAAAAAAATTAACTTATTTACCTGTTGGCTTACACTAAACAGTCCATCAGGCTTTTTTAAAGAAATACTCGTTACAGCAACTCTTGCACTGTTATGTATATTCACTGCCACGGCGCAGGATGATATCACTGGTATCAAAACATCAAAAAGGATAATTGACGGCTTTATGGATAAACGCTTTGGTATGTTTATCCATTTTGGCCCTGTCAGCCTGCGGGGAACAGAAATTGGCTGGAGCCGCGGCGCCGGGGTACCGATTGAAGAATATGATAACCTCTACAAAGAATTCAATCCTGTATTGTTTAATGCAAACACCTGGGTAAAAGCTGCAAAAGACGCCGGTATGAAATACCTCACCATCACTTCAAAACATCATGATGGATTTTGCCTATGGCCAACCGCCTTTTCCACCTACAACATTATGAATTCACCATTTAAAAGAGATATAGTTGGAGAAATTGCACAGGCTTGTAAAAAACAAGGCATCGCATTTTGTATCTACTTCACAATTTTAGACTGGCATGATGCTAATTACCCGGTGAAAACTGAAGAGGATTCTACAGAAAAACCAACTGCCGATATGAAACTTTTTATAGGTAAGATGAAAAATGAATTGAAAGAAATAATTACCCGTTATAAACCCTATATGTTATGGTTTGATGGCAACTGGGAAAAGCCCTGGACACTTGATTATGGAAGAGACATTTACCGGTATATTAAAAGCATTGATAAAGACGTAGTTGTCGTATAGCATAACATAGGTTACACTTTTTGAATACCCTTAAAGACTGCCCT
>JBDTWP010000066.1:0-22252 GCA_040006615.1 Ferruginibacter sp. | reverse complement strand
AGCGGCCTCTTCGTCCCGAACGAAGCGCGCTACCGGGCTGCGCTACATCCCGAATACTTATTGCCCATCATAAAAATAATATTTAACTACCGTTTATAAAAACTTCTTTTTAAGCTGTACAAAGGAGGAAATTTTAAGCGATAAGTATTCATGCCCTGTGCCGGAATACTTGTTTTCAAAGAAGAGCTGGTATAAGGAATTGAACTGATATCAGTTTCTACATGGCTTGCCTGCCAGGCACCGGCAATTTTCCTGCGAAAAACCATACTGCACTTGCCTGGTTTATTTCCTAAATTCCATACTCTCGCAATAATTCCACGTACAGCATAACCTTCCTCGGCAGGTTTTAATGCCCAGAGTAAAACATCAGGATCTGTTATGGCAAGGTAAGAATAATTGGTTGCAGGGTAATTACCTGATTCACCGGTAACGGTTCCAGTTACAAAAGGATCCTGGTGCTCCAAAGCAAATTTCATTTCGGCTGCTTTATTAAATTTAGTGTGAGTGGACAATGCAAAGCTTTGATTAAAGAGGGTATCCCCATCCTGGTTTGGTATTCCGATCCCGGGACCTGCGGCACGACCTCCCGCCAGAACATTCAGCGTATTAGAATTCTCATCTAACCTTGTAAAGGAACTATTTCCCAGTTGCATAAAATAGCAGTCCCTGTTTGATAAGGTAATCCCATAGCCGGCTTCGTTGATGGAAGCAAAATGATTCAGCGTCTGGTATTTATATGAAGCATTAAAGGTTGAATATTGACCACCATTGCTTGTAAGTTTAGCTTTTATAACTGCCCCAACTTCTTCGTGCCATGTTTCCGGCGCATTTAAATTAAAGGAATATTTCCATTTTCTAACATCGGTAAAATTCTGTGTTATCTGGTTGTCGATATCTACCCTCGGTAAATCTTTGTAGATGGTGATCCGGGTAATATGGGATACCGGGGCTGGTGATACTGCCTTCAGTGTAACAGATACGGGTCCGGAATTCTCCACCAGGATAATTCCGGTATCGGAAAAAGAACCAAGATCATTTGCTCTCCCGTCACCAATACATTCCCTGCGATTATTTTTTTTGTCAACCAGGCTCGTAATAGCACCTGCTTTATTAATGGTTAATTTATACAGTTTGTTTTCAACAACAGTATTATCCGGGGATACAGTTGCCGCATCGGTGAATGCAGTTCCCTTTCCACTGCGAATTTCATACACTTTATAACCAACAGATGGTATATCGGTAGCCAGAATTCTCAAATAGGAAATACCATTTTTGACAATTGCCTGGTGTGGTACCATCGCCTTTGTGGTAACATCTGTAACATTTATATCTTCATTGCCGGTATAAGGATAGTCTGCATAGTCCGATCTTTTCCAGTTGAGGGAATTGAAAACGAAAAAGCGTTCATTGGAACCCATTTTTCCAATCTGTTTTCCCAATTCAATTTTAGATGAATCATACAATTTATTAGTGTAGTCAGTTATCTGCGATTCAATTTTTCTTTGCCATGCGGCACGTTGCGATGAAGTGCAGGCTGGTCCATCTGCCGTCCAGTCATGTTCCCAATATAGGCCATACCCCATCCATGCTTTAATGCGTGCGCTGTCTGCAGTTTTGTCCTTGGCGCCACTGCGTGCCGCTACCAGGGTCGCCATTGATTCTGCCGAACGCAATTTTTCCAGCGATCGTTTTACTTTTGCCGATGTTTCTGCGAGGGAGGCACACAGAAGGTCCCATTCGTTACCAAAAGTACAGGTAAGGGATGGTAAAGATTTTCCATGTGTTGATTTCAAATCTTCAAAAAAATCCTTCTCATTTGATACAATAACCCTGTAAGCTGCATTTGTTCCCGCTTTGGCAGCTTTTATAAAATCATCTGAATTGTAGGTCTGAATATCATCCCAGCCGTAGCCAAATGCCCCGGCAACTCTATACCTGTCGTAATTTTTAGCATCCAGTCTTTTTTTGCAAACTGCCACAGCATAGTAAGGGTCCCGGGCTTCTGCGTAACCTCCAAGGGACTGGTTCTTGTCGCGGCCTCCGGGTGGAACGGTATCGTTTAATGAATACCATTTCAACAAGATCTTTTTTCCATCAAGGCCGGTATACCAATATGACTCCACATCACGACCGGCCGGTTTGCCATTTCCAAATTCTGTTACACAGCCGCAAATCCCTTTCCAACTGTATTTCGCACCCGCTCCGGACCACAAAGATGCAAGACCCAATGGTTGTGTCTGATTTTCCATCGTAACAGCCAGCTCAAGATCAAGTTTGAACCTTCGTTCCAGGCTTCCGGCATAGTACATGCCACGTAAAACTGCTTCGGCTGGTGTGCCACCATGGCAACTTACCAGGGCGTTGAAGGGTACGCTTATGTGTCCTGACTTTATTTTGTCAATTAGCCCCGATAATTCACCTCGTGTTTTGTTTTGCTCATAGGTCCATAGCCAAAAGTTCCCGTCACAATTGAAACGGCTTTGCTGATCAGGCGGTAATCCATTCTTTATCGTTGAATCAGCCTTACGAACATAATAATCGAGCATATTCACAAAAGCATTCCGATAGGTAATTTCATCAGCTGACCACATATAATCTGTATGATCATCATTGGCTATATAGATTCTTTTTTGCTGGGCCTGGCCACATATTCCCATAGCCAGCAATAATAATAGTGAACAAAATATTCTCAGAGTAAATTTAATATTAGCAGTGATCTTCATGAAAGTGTTATCGCTTTTGAATGCAGGCCGGGAATTAATCAGCATGGGTGAATTTTGTTCCGGGTAAAACCAATATTAATTTCTGAATTACCGTAAAGCAATATAAGCAATTTGGTTCGCACTAAAAGTGGGGCTTAGAGTTACCATAGTGGGTAGGGTGGGTTAGATAAGGGTCAGATACGGCTTTCCTATGGAGTAGGTATGTAGTTTCATTTCATAAGGTTCTCGTAAAGGTCTCATAAAGCTCCTGAAAAGGTGCGAGAAGGATTTCAATCATTGTTTCACAGGGCTTCACCCTGTGCTATTGTATTTCGCCCTTTCAGGGCTTTTTAGGTAGTTGAATAACCATTCTGACGAATTTTCGCAAGCTTTAAAATATTCATTACTTCAGAACTTCTGATCTGCGCCTTATATGAATGGCTTTTTTCGCAAACTAATGCTTCAGTATTTAAGCCTTAAAGGCTTGAATTTGAATAGCCGTGTCGCCCTTTCAGGGCTTTTTAGGTAGTTGAATAACCATTCTATCGAATTTTCGCAAGCTTTAAAATATTCACTACTTGTGTTTTTCAGTTATTTGATAATATTGTATTAACAATTTTGCCTGGTAATCAAATATCTCATTATAATACCGGCGATTGCCCGCAAACAGGTACTATGTAATTACCATTTTCATCCGGCTTGGCAGGGGGCTCCATATCCCAACTGAATTTTTCTGGTACCAGCTTCAGCTCAGAATTAAATGCATCATCCCATTCTACCATCTTACCGGAATGAGCAGCCATTCGACCCATGATGGCGGTCATCGTACTCATTGCTCCCCATTGTGTATCATTCATTGGTTTGTTATTACGGACAGCGTCGAAAAGTTTATCCATTTCATTCTGGTAAGCATCTCCTTTGTCCGGGTTCTTCCAGATCAGTTTACCTTGTTCATCTTTAATACCACCCTGCAAACTTGCAGTGCCCCTGGTGCCCAGGAAATAAGGCCCGCTTTTATTGTAGGTTCCGTTGACGTGCCGGATCTGGCTGTTTAGTTTACTGCCATCAGCATATTCATATTCGATAAAGAAATGATCAAATATGTCGCCATGCTCGGGGCCTTTCAGGGAGGTTCTTCCTCCCATGCCCTGTGCACGTACAGGATGGGATCCTTTTACCCAATTAACAACGTCGGTATTATGAATTTGTAATCCTGCAGGTGATCCTGTCCAGATCCAGTTGAAATACCGCCAGTTGCGCAACTGGTATTGTATTTCAGTTTGCCCGGGTTGCCTCAGCACTTTGTTTACAGGTCCGATCATATAATATTCGGTCATGGAAACTATATTACCAATTATCCCGGCTTTGACCTGGGTTACCAACTCCTGAAAGTTGGAATCATAACGGTTTTGCAAACCTACCAGCACTTTGAGATTTTTCTTTTCGGCCTGTTCGCCTGTCGCTAATATTCTCCGTATACCCGGCGAATCAGAGGCCAGTGGTTTTTCCATGAAGACATGTTTACCTGCTTTAATTGCAGCTTCAAAATGTATGGGCCTGAATGCTGCGGGAGTAACTAACAAAACTAAATCAGCCAGCGCTATTGCCTTTTCATAGGCTTCAAACCCAACAAATTTATTTTCGGCCGGTACATTGACAGAGTTTTTGATTTCCCCGATTTCAATAAGGTTATTATAAGTGGTATCCAGCCTGTCTTTGAAAACATCAGCCATGGCTACCAATTCCACATTTCCTTTGGTACTGAGCGCATTTAGGGCTGCACCTGCTCCGCGGCTTCCGCAGCCTATCAGCGCGATTTTAAGTTTGTCTGCCGTGATTGTGTGTGCACGCATTTCAGCAGGAAGGGTTGCACTGATAAATGCTCCGCCAAGAATTGCCGCAGATCCTTTTAAGAATTCACGGCGGTCTGTGAAAATTGTTCGGATGTCCTTATTTTTTTTCTTCATGATTTTTTTCTTTGGTTTACCTGGGGTTTATACCTTACCTAATTTTAACTTTTTTTCTATATAAAGGTAGAATTTTTATAATTCCTTTCAAATTCTTTTTTATTTCCTTTCTATTATTGGATTATCTGTAGCTTTGATTGGATATTTCGATAGTTGAAGCAATTAATCTGCCAGCACCCAACCATTCCATTCCTTATTAAAATAAAATGAGAATAAAAACTTATACAGTATTAAATGGTCTTGTCTCCCTTCTATACATTGCCATGTCAATTACCCTGGTATTTGTTTTTCATGCCTGCAGCGGAGGGAAGAATGAGGGGGGGCTGATCATTGGAGAAAAAGGGAATATGGATGTAATTGTTATACCTGGGAATGCTAACGAGGTAATCAAATTTGCTGCCACTGAACTTCAAACTTATTTAAAAAAAATGACCGGGAGGGAACTTCAAATCAAAGAATCCCAGGGTATAAAAGATAATGAAAGGGTTATCCGGCTTATTATTGAAGATAATAATTCAATTAAGTGGGATGGATTTAATATCGAAATTTCAAAAGCAGGTATTAGAATTTCAGCAAAGGAAGGCAGGGCATTAGTTTATGCTGTCTACAGTTTGCTGGAACAGGCTGGTTGTTCTTTTTTCTATCCCGGGGAACAGGAGGAGATAGTACCCCATCGCAGAAGTATTGAGTTTCCGCGGTATAAACATTTATATAATCCAATTTTAGAGCATCGTGGGTTGGCCCTGTATGGTTTACAGGCAAGCAGTGTTGAATTGGGCAGAAAAGTCATCAGTTGGATGGCAAAAAACAAGATGAATTTTATACTTGTTTCTGAAAACCGGCCAAGTGATAGTGATGGCCCCGCCAATGGAGCCATCTGGAAAGAGGTGAATAATGAACTGCTCCCCGAATTACAAAAACGTGGATTTATAATTGAGATGAGCGAGCATTGTGCACCTGTCTTTTTTCCCACTACTTTATTTAAAGATCATCCTGATTGGTTCGCCTTAAACCAGGGCGTAAGAAAATTGGGCAAGCCTCCTTATTCGGGCCAAATGTGTTATTCAAATAAGGACGCCGTAGAATTTTATGCGACTGCCATAGCTAATTACGCAGCGAAGCATCCTGAATTTCATATCATCGGCACCTGGCCGCTTGACGGGGGTGAATACTGCGAATGCAACAATTGTAAAGCCCCGGAAACGGTATTCAGGGCAGCCATGCGGGTTGCAGAAAAAGTATATGCGGTGCGACCTGATATGATCGTGGAACATCTTGCCTATAAGCCTCAGACATGGGTGCCCCCGATAATGGAAAAAATCCCTCACAATATGTCTGTCCTTTGGTGCCCGGATTTAGGTAATATGGAGGGGTTATTGACGGAATGGGTAAAAAAATCAGATCAGGCAGGTGGTTTATACCAGTTCGAATATTATATGGGTGATAATTACCGTACCTGTACTAACGTCGTGCTCCGGCCCGGTTATTCTGCAAAAATACCTGTTCATGCTAAAGCACTTGGTTTTCGTGGAGTGATATCATTGTTCCTTCCCATTCAAAATTGGTGGCGTTCATCATTCAACAACTGGTTCTTTGCCAGGGCATGCTGGGATTCAGCACTGGACGTTAATGCAGGCATCAGGGATCATTGTAAAAATTATTATGGTAGCCATGCAAATGAAGTGGAAAATGTATTCAACCTGATTCTTAACGATATGCAACCCGAACCCTATATCCGCCCCATTGAATCTGGCAATGCACGATCAGGCAAGATAAAATCATCTGCTGAAATAATCCTTAAAAGTATTGGTGGTATAATTAGCAATACGAAAGAGCCGGAAATTATTACAAGGCTACAACGGTTGAAGACCTATGTAGAATTTTCATTACTTCATGCAGAGGCTTTCACAAGTCTTAAAAAAGTTGATTTTGAACGGCTCATCAATTATAGCAATGAACATGCTGACCAGGAAATGGTACTGATGTACCCGGGATATATCCGGTGGCGAAACGAGGAATATTTTACGAGGTAGGTGACCGGATTAAATTAAGGGGTTGTATGTTTTTTTTCATTTAATCCTCCATATTTGAGAAAATATTCAAAGAACGTGAAAAGGATTTCATTTGATTCGGGGTTTGGAGAATGGTCAGGCCGGTTGGTCATTCCTACGCGGTTTTCAAATCCCAATAACCTGTTTACTGCAACCGTATGATTGAGGGGGATCCACCGGTCAACTGAATCCTCTGACCCACCCGAAACAAGAAAAGGTCTTGGTGCCATGAGGGCGTGCAGTTCTTGCAAATCATAACCTTCTTTCACTAATTTCGGATATAGTCCATGTGTTGTATTTTTTTTTGCCGATGGGTCCTTTTGTTCCCATGGAGGGGGGTAGTAGCCCAAGTACCAGGGATCCCAGTAATTTACATTCGGCCGTGATTCGTCAAACACGATACCCCCGTCTGACCAGGCAGCGCAGGCAAATTTTTCAAAGAGACAGGAGGCAAACATAGCCCATTTACTTCCATAAGAATGTCCCAGGATACCAATTCGTGCAGTGTCGACACCCGGCCAGTTTGCAAGCATGTTCCATGCGTTAGCTGCTAAGCATCCAAGCATGGAAAGTGGCTGCACACCGGCATTGCCGGGATCCGGATAGTATTGAGCATAGGGTCTTGAACTGGTTTTATAATCCGTTCCAATTGATAAGGCAATGAATCCACGTCTTACCAATTGCAATGCAAAATCAACATAGGGTTTATTCATGCCGATTGCAGTTTCCGGTTCATAAAAAACGGTTATTACTGCAGGCTTTATTCCCTTGCCACCTGGGACAAGCAGGTAGCCTTCTGTTTTTTCATCCGGTCTCCAGTGAAACCGGATATGGTATTGTGTAAAATTTTCCCTCCTGGATGTCTCAATAATTTCTACCGCCGGCTTTGTCACCAGTTCCGGCCATTGGCCCAACATTTCCTGCCAGCGGTTTAAGATTTCTATTCTGCGTTTTTTCCAGTCCGCGGGAGTCTTAACCGTGCTTCCATCATAAAATTTTAACGGTGACCGGTACCTGCCAAATTCGCCTGCATATTTTGGCGGGGGATTAAAATAGGGTTTAAGTTTTTGCCAAAGACTATCCTGCACCTGCCCAAAAGAAATATTTATTGCAGCCAGGAAAAGCAATATTGCCAGTAAAGCAGGAATGAATGATTTCATAAAACAAATGTAGAGATAACAGGGATCAAATGACTGTACCAAAAAAATAAAAAAGGCGAAATAAATTGTGAGCCAATTTATTTTGTCTCAATTTAAGTTAGCTTTTATTGAATAAATGTAAAAAAGCTGAAGAAAGATTCTTTTACAAAGGATTCTGCGTTTGATCAAAGAAGGGAATGCCAGAACTATCAAAAAACGAATTAAAACATTTGAAATATGATCTTCCTTTTATATCTTTAAAGTAATATTCCCCCGTTTACTTTCCAATTATGTCTGGTAATTCATGATTTCAATGAACAATGCAATCGTAATAACTAAGGGAAGTATTTCATTTACTGTTAAACCACTTAATTCAAATGAAATTTGAACAAGACGTCTTTATCAGCTACGCTCATTTGGATGACAAACCAATTGACGAGGGCGCAAAAGGCTGGATAACCGAATTTCACTCACTACTTGAAACAAGGCTTGAGCAGACCATTGGTCGTGATATAAATATCTGGCGTGATGAAAGGCTCACAGGTAATGAAGTGTTTACTCCCGAAATTGAATCACACATTCCCAAATTGAAATTGATGGTTTCCATCATCACCCCAAGATACATTGAGTCTGACTGGTGCAAAAAGGAACTGGATGCTTTTTATCAGGCTGCTTCCTATACCGGCGGAGTAAATATCGGAAACAAATCACGTATTTTTAAGATAATAAAAACTCCTGTAGACAGGGAAAAGATTGAATTGCTTCCTGAAAAATTGCATAGGCTGTTTGATGAGATATTGGATTACAAGTTTTACATACAAGACCCCGGAACCGGTAAATTCAGGGAATTGAGGCGGGGCAATTGGGTTGACAATAAGATTCAGCAGGAATACATGGATAAGCTGGAAGATGTGGTACAGGACATGGCCAACCTTATTAAAAAAATAAACAGCACAGAAATAAATACAACAGAAAAAAGGAAGATTTATTTAGCTGAAACAACTTATGATCTTCAAAGCTACCGGGATAACCTTGCCCGTGAACTGCAGGAGGGGGGCTTTATAGTATTGCCCAATATGAACCTGCCGAATTTTATCAATAATTTTATTGCTGATGTTGAAAAATATATTGACCAGAGTGTCTTATCTGTTCACCTTATCAGTAATACCAACTATGCTGCACAACCCGAAGGCTCCGAAAAATCAATCGTAATTATACAAAACGAAATTGCAGCAAACAAAAGCGAAACCAACAATTTGAGCAGGCTCATCTGGCTACCGCCTGCCGGTGTTAATTCCACCACTAATCAAAAAATGATTGATCACCAAAAGACTTTTGTTGATGATTTAAGAACAAACCATTCCTTTCAAAGAGGGGCCGATATACTGGAAGGGCCACTTGAAGAATTAAAGCAGGCCATTTTTGATACCATTAATAGATTAGACGCAGAAGAAAAAGCAAAACAGGATGCTCTGCGGGAAGAGGAAGAAAAAGCAAAAAGACTGGCAGCAACCACTACGGCCGGCGCCGCCACAGTTGCTGATGGTACAGTTCCGACTATTGAAAACAATGGAGTCCGGTTAGTTTACCTTGTTTGTGACCAGCGTGACCTTGATGAAACCAGGCCACTGGAAGATCTTATTGCAGACAGCGGCAATGAAGTATTGCTTCCTCTTTTTGAAGGCGACCAGGCACAATTGCGCCAGGCACATCTCGATAATTTAAAGATCTGCGATTCTGTCATCATTTATTATGGGGCAGGCAACTATCGCTGGGCAGGAAGTATGAAAAGTGACCTGTTGCGGCTGCCTGCTTTAGGCCGTACTAAACCGCTGAGCGAAAAAGCAATATATATTGCCGGGCCTGCAGATAAAGACAAAGAAACTTTTAAAGCGATTGGCTTTGAAATGATAAACGGGCTCAATGGATTTACCAGTGATTTATTTAAAAACTTTTTTAAATAGTAATAAACAGGTTCCTCTATGAGTAATGCGCCAGATACGCATCTTGTCAATCCTTTTGTGGGCTTACGCGCTTTTGAAGAAAGTGAAGATTACCTCTTTTTTGGCAGAAGCAGACAGATTGATGAACTGCTGAAAAAATTAATGGAAAGCCGCTTTCTTGCGGTTATTGGTGCATCCGGAAGTGGCAAATCATCGCTGGTAAAATCAGGCCTGCTGCCTTCGGTCTACAGGGGTTTTATGAAAGTTGGCAGCAACTGGCGGGTAGCGCTGATGCAGCCGGGAGAAAATCCAATTGGGTATCTCACAAAAAAATTAGCCAAAGAAGGTGTACTATATGATAGTACACAAAACAAGGACATTCCTTACGAATCAATTATTGAAACAGGTTTGAGAAGAAGTGAGAATGGCCTGGTGCAGATGTACAAAGATGCCCGCTTACCCGCCAATGAAAATTTTCTGATTGTGGTAGACCAGTTTGAAGAGTTGTTCCGCTTTAGTAAGTATGAAAAAGATAATAAATTAGGGAAGAGTGATGCAATGCATTTTATACAGGTACTTTTAACTGCTGCCCAGCAAGAGGAATGCCCCATCTATATATTGCTTACCATGCGTGCCGATTTTTTAGGCGACTGTGCGGAGTTTCGTGGACTGCCGGAAGCAATAAACAAAGGACAGTACTTAGTGCCGAGGATGACGCGTGACGAAATACGGGAAGCCATTACAGGGCCTGTTGCTGTTAGCGGCGCCACCATCAGCCAGCGGCTGGTAACGAGGTTATTGAATGATATCAATAGCGATACAGACCAGTTGCCAATTCTGCAACATGCCATGATGCGTACCTGGGAAGCATGGTATGAAAGAAATCAGCCCGATACACCGATTGACTTTGAAGACTATGAAAAGATAGGAACGATGCAGTCTTCTTTGTCGCTACATGCAGATGAAGCGTACGACGAGCTTACAACAGAGAGCCAGCAAAAAACCTGCGAGCTGATGTTTAAGGCACTGACGGATAAAGCCGCCGATGTACGTGGCATACGCAGGCCAAGAAGCATTGCAGATCTTTGCCTGCTTACCGGCGCAACGCAGGATGAAATAAGTAAACAGGTTGAAGTATTCAGGAGACCTGGCCGCACTTTTTTAATGCCACCGCCGCATGTGCCTTTGAATAGCAATTCCATTATCGATATTTCTCATGAAAGCTTAATGAGGGTGTGGGATAAATTGAGGATATGGGCTGATGATGAAGTAAGACGGGCAAATATGTACCAGCGCCTTGGCAATGCCGCAGTAAGCGAATCAACAATTGTTGATGGGATAAAACAGGGTAGTTTATGGCGTGATCCTGAACTGGCCCTTGCGCTTGCCTGGAAAAGCAAATTTAAAAATGATGAAATTTTAAAAACATGGGCAAAGTCTTTTACTGTAGATCTTGACCAGGCACTTAGTTTTTTAAATCGCAGTGAAGAGTTGGATTTGTCAGAGAAAAGGAAAAAAGCAAAGCGGTTGGCTTTTTTTAAATGGCTTGCCGTCGGGTTGATTCTTTTGTTTGCTACACTTTCCGTTATTTCTTTCCGGCAAATGCAATACGCAAATGAAAGCCGGAACAATGCGATTCACAGTGACTCATTGGCACAAATAGCCAAAAGAAAAGCTGTGGCAAGTGATTCATCGGCACAAATAGCTAAAAGAAAAGCAGAGGCAAGTGATTCATTGGCGCAGGTAGATAAAAGAAGTGCGCAGGTAAGCGATTCATTGGCACAAATAGGTAAAAGAAGTGCGCAGGTAAGCGATTCATTAGCACAGATAGATAAAAGAAATGCAGAGATAAGCGATTCATTGGCACAGATAGATAAAAGAAATACAATATCAGCACTTGAAACTAATCGAAAGCAAACATTGAAAATCGCCGCCAATGAATATGCCCGTTTAATCCGTGAGGGACCATCTGTGGAAAATAAAAATCAAAATATGTTTCTCGATTCCAGTTTTTTGCTGGCCTATGTGTACCACTTCGACACGCTAAAGGAATTAATTGCACCGGAAGACAGGGCAGCATACAGGTCAGTAAAAGAAAAACTTTATTACAACAATGATTTGTACCGGCAAATCTGCGAAGATTTTGTAAGCATAAAAAAATACGATATTGTAATAATGGATCAAGGTACCACGGATGATGCGCCGGTAATTTCAGTAAAATGGCCGGCAGTTTCAAATAGCAGGGATACAAGTACCAACCCTTTTATCAGCAAAGACAAAAAAATGATGTTGTGGTCAGGTAATAACAACTTCATTTATGTATATAATGAAAACACCGGTGTATTAGACTCAATAGCCATGGGCTCAAAGGTCACTGCAATTGATTTTAACGAACAGTACCAGATCATCTATTTCGGAATGGCAACCGGGTATATCGGGTATATTGAATATTCAGGTAAAAAGAAAAAATATCAACCGGTATTGGAAAACAAACTGGAATCAGAAATAAGGGCCGTGCAGGTATTTGAATACCAGGATAACAAAAAAGAAAATGATAAACACCTGTTCTTACTGGCCGTTCCGCAAAAAAGTAATGCCAGGGTTTATAAGTTGCCTGAAGGAGATCTAAAACCTGCAAGACGGTTAGTTGGCAATGAATTAACCTATAGAAAACAATATGGAAAAATCAATGGTGGCAGGTTTCAGAATGGTCGTGTAATTCTTTTTACATCTGATGGAAATTATTCATGGGATCCTTTTACCTATGATTTGCTTGATAAACTGGCTGGAGAAAAAAAGTTTTATCCCAAAACTGAAACCACAAAATATTTAATTAATAAGCCTGAAGTCAAATTCTACTAAGGAATGAAAAAATTATGCCAGCTAATGATCGTGTGTTGCCTTGCACAGGCAGGTAACAAACTGCAGGCGCAGGAATGCAATACCACGCTCACAGTTGCGTCCGGCGACAGCATCCAGTCTGTCTGTTTTGGTGAACCAATAATTGCTATCACTTTTTTAACCAATGCAACTGCTTTTAATGTTACGGGATTGCCAACGGGTATAAATGTTGATTTAACAGGAGGGCTTCTTTCCATTTTTGGTATGCCGGCGATAAGCGGAAATTTTAGTTATTCTATTAATTTCACCGGAGAATGTACTGGTAAGATCACCGGCCGCATAATAGTCAAAGCCCTCCCTACTGCTGTTGTAAGTTTAAACGGGCCGGCAAATATTTGCCAGGGACAGAGCTCGGGCATACGTATCAATTTTACCGGAACAGCGCCATGGTCCGGCACATTACAAAATAATGATCCTTTTAATGCAGTTGGAAACCCATTGCTAATTACAGTTACACCGGCATCTTCTACTAATTACAGGTTGGTAAGGTTAACGGACGCTTCAGGCTGTGCTTCTACACCAGGCGGCCTTACCGGAAATGCCAGTGTAACAGTAAACCCGATACCTGCAGCTCCGGAGGTCACCAGTATTGTTACTTATTGCCAGGGAGCAACAGCAACTTCTTTAAATGCTACAGGCACCAATTTATTATGGTACACAACTTTATCCGGTGGCGCAGGAACTACAACGGCGCCCATACCATCAACAATAACTGCAGGCACCACCTCTTATTATGTAAGCCAAACTTCAAATGGATGCGAAAGCCCAAGGGCTGTAATAAATGTTACTGTTAATGCAACGCCGGTTATTAACGCGATAAGGGATACAGCATTTTGTAATGGTGGCTTTGTTAGTAATGGTATTGCATTCACCAGTGTTCCTGAGGATGCAGTTTTTACCTGGACGAATAATAATATAAATATTGGATTAGGTTCCGGAGCAACCGGTAATATTCCGCCCTTTATTGCCAACAATATTAATAGCGTTGCCGACTCTGCTATTATAAATGTTTCAGCAGTGAGCAGAAGCGGAAATTGCCGATCTTCAGCAGATAGAGTATTTAAAATTAAGATACAGGCCGGGCCTTCTTTTACCAGCAGGACGGATACGAGTATTTGTGATGGTGCTTTATTTCGTTATACAGCTAGCAGTTCAGCAGTAGGTACATCATTTAAATGGCAGCGGATATTACCTGCAGGAGTAACCGGGCTTACTTTGGGAAGCGACACATCGACGGCAACCGTTAATGACAGGCTTGATAACAGCACCGCCCGTCCCCTTATTGTACAATATGTTTTCAGGTTAAGTACAGGCTCTGCATGTGTTACTAACGGTACTTTAAATGTTGTTGTTTATCCGACACCGGAAATAAATGCAATTGGTGCCAGGACTTATTGTAATAATGAATTTGTTACAGAAGGCATTCTTTTTACAAGTAATTCCCCCGATACAGTTATTAGCTGGCAAATTATTGCTGCACTTCCTATTGAAGATTCATTGCTTGGTTTACCTGGCCGTTCAGGAATTGGCAGCATTCCTCCCTTTGTTGCCAAAAACAATACAGGAAGCGATCAAACAATTACCATTCGTGTTTCCATTTCAGTAAACAATCGTATTTGCACCGGTACGTCCAGGGATTTTAATATTACCGTACGTCCGGGCCCTTCATTTACCAGCAGGAGGGACACCAGTATTTGTGATGGTGCTTTATTTCGTTATACAGCTACCAGTTCAGCAGTGGGTACATCATTTAGATGGCAACGGATATTACCTGCAGGGGTAACCGGGCTTACCCAGGGAACCGACACATCCTCGGCAACCGTTAATGACAGGCTTGATAACAGCACCGCCCGTCCCCTTATTGTACAATATGTTTTCAGGTTAAGTACAGGCTCTGCATGTGTTACTAACGGTACTTTAAATGTTGTTGTTTATCCGACACCGGAAATAAATGCAATTGGTGCCAGGACTTATTGTAATAATGAATTTGTTACAGAAGGCATTCTTTTTACAAGTAATTCCCCCGATACAGTTATTAGCTGGCAAATTATTGCTGCGCTTCCAATTGAAGATTCATTACTTGGTTTCCCGGGCCGTTCAGGAATTGGCAGCATTCCTCCCTTTGTTGCCAAAAACAATACAGGCAGCGATCAAACAATTGCCATTCGTGTCTCCATTTCGGTAAACAACCGTATTTGCACCGGTGCGTCTAAGGATTTTAATATTACCGTACGTCCCGGCCCTTTATTTACCAGCAGGAGGGACACCAGTATTTGTGACAATGCTTTATTTCGATATACAGCCACCAGCTCAGCGGCGGGCACGTCATTTAAATGGCAAAGGATATTACCTGCAGGAGTAACCGGGCTTGCTCCCGGAGCCGATACACTCACAGCAGCCGTTAATGACAGGCTTGATAACGGCACGGCCGGACCTCTTACTGTACAATATGTTTTCCAATTAAGTACAGGCTCGGCATGTGTTACAACCGGTACCTTAAATGTTGTTGTTTATCCAACACCGGAATTAAACGAAATTGGTGCCAGAACATATTGTAACAATGAGTTCGTTAATGGTGGCATTCTTTTTACAAGTAATTCCCCCGATACAGTTATTAGCTGGCAAATTATTGCTGCACTTCCAATTGAAGATTCATTGCTTGGTTTACCTGGCCGTTCGGGAATCGGCAGCATTCCTCCCTTTATTGCCAAAAACTATACAAGCAGCAATCAAACAATTACCATTCGTGTTTCCATTTCGGTAAACAATCGTATTTGCACTGGTGCGTCTAAGGATTTTAATATTACCGTACGTCCAGGCCCTTCATTTACCAGCAGGCGGGACACCAGTATTTGTGACAATGCTTTATTTCGTTATACAGCCACCAGTTCAGCGGCGGGTACATCATTTAAATGGCAAAGGATATTACCTGCAGGAGTAACCGGGCTAAATCCCGGAACCGACACATCCACAGCAATCATTAACGACAGGCCTGATAACAGCACTGATACATCCATTGCAGTAAAATACGTTTTCACATTAACTACCGGATCAGGAGATGGCTGCGTATCTGTCGATTCGCTAAATGTAATTGTTGACCCAACACCTGTAATAGATACGGTTAGGGACACAACATTTTGTTCGGGGGCATTTGTTGGTAATGGCATCCCATTCACAAGTAAAAGTTCACCCAATGTAATTTTTACCTGGCGGAATAATAATACAAGTATTGGATTAGATAGTTCAGGAACCGGTAGTATTCCTCCCTTTGTTCCTGTTAACAGCACAACAGATACCAGTTTTGCTACCATCACCGTTTCTGCTATGACGGGAAATGGTATTTGTCCCGGTGCCGGAAGCAGGATATTTATAATAAAAGTACTTCCTGTTGCTGTATTTACCAGCCGAAAGGATACTGCTATTTGTAACAACGCCAGTTTTACGTATGTAGCTACCAGCTCTGCAGCCGGTACATCATTCAAATGGACAAGGATATTGCCTGCAGGCGTATCCGGGCTTACTCAAGGAACCGACACATCCACAGCAACCGTCAATGACAGGCTTGAAAACAGCACCGCCGAACCCCTCAATGTAAAATATATTTTTACTTTAACTACCGGGAATGGATGTGACACATCTCAAACGCTGAATATTACTGTAAACCCTACACCTCAAATTGATCCGGCAGCGATACAACATTATTCATTTTGTAACGGTATTTCAGTCGATAGTATTGTTTTTAAGAGTGCGACACCTAATGTATCTTTTACATGGGCTTGCGACACAAGCATAGGATTTGGAAGAAGTGGCAATGGACAAATTCCTTCATTTACAACTATCAATAATGGTGTCGATTCTATTGTTGCGACAGTCATCGTTAAAATATCAGTCGGCATCGACAATTGTGCCGGACGGGATACTTCTTTTACAATCACTGTTTACCCTACTCCAAAATTTATTGGTCCCGGCATCGCAAGCGTGTGCAATACGGCTCAATTTAATTATGGCGCAATAAGTTCGGTTGGAAATGCAAATACAATTTTCCACTGGCAAAGAAATTTGCCACCAACATTGATAACTGGTGTGCCAACGGGCAACGCCGGTGACACACCAAACATTATTGATACATTGTATAACACCGGTACCCAGCCGGGGTTTGTGAAATACTATTTTAATTTGGCAACAAGGATCGGCGGCTGCTTTAATAGCGATTCGCTGCGGCTTACTGTAAATCCTACACCGGAAATTGATGCATCAGTAATACATCGTTATTCATTTTGTAACGGGGTATCGGTTGATAGTATTATTTTCAGGAGTAATTCTCCCAATGCATCGTTCAAATGGACATGCGATACCACTATAGGGTTTGGAAAAAGCTGTACCGGCAATATACCCGCCTTTACAGCAACCAATAATGGCACTGACTCAATAGTGGCAACGGTGAGGGTTTCAATAACTGCCAGCAGTGATAACTGCCCCGGAAGGGATACCTCTTTTACAATCACTGTTAACCCATCTCCATCGCAGCCGGATTTTACCTGGCTCGATCTGCACAACGGCACCTTGTGCAGCGGCACCGAAAATATAAACTTCAATGTTACTTCACCGCTCACTGGTATTTCATATTTATGGACATCGGTGCTTTTAACCAATCCCAATGTTTCCATTCGTGATACCAATGATGTCAATACGGTCATTTCATTTTTAAAACCCGCCACTGAAACAATCAGGGTTATTGCAACCAATACAGGATACGGAGGATGTACCGATACAGTTTCCCATACAGTGAATGTAACTGCTAACCTTGGAATTATTAAACGCCAAATTATTATAAAGCAGCCTGGAAACCTGCTCATCTACCCGGATAATTCCCTGGATACTTTAACAGGGTATCAATGGGGGTATGATAGTGTAATTGTTAAGGATGCTTCTTTTGGACAGCCCATACCAGTACAGGGGCAGGTGTACCAGTTTTTTGTTCCTGAAAACAGGTTTATTACCAATGATGTTCTTGACACCATATCCCGATCGTTTTGGGTGTTGCTGAGGCAGGGAGACTGCTATACCAAAGTTTATTATAACGGGCCTTATTCATGGGCACGTCCGGTCATTACCCTGCCGGAAGATAATACGGTTCAATTGCAGGTTGCGCCTAACCCTAATAATGGCATTTTTGATATTGTTTTGAAAGGAAACATTTACGGCAATATTGATGCAAAAATCTATAATTCAATGGGGCAACTGGTGATGAATAAAAATTTTGTAAAAACAACGCCGCATGTAAAAGAACGCCTGGAGACAGAGAAACTACCCAATGGGCTTTATTACCTGTTGCTTAACAGCAGCGACCTTAAAAAAGCAGTTACCCGTTTTGTAATTCAACATTAAACTAAAAGGGTATGAAATATAAAATTGCAATGTTTATTATTTTGTTACCTGTTTTTGCAACAGCACAGGAAAAAATAAGTTCGCCTGCAGCAATAGATAGACTTGCAAGACAGGTACTGGATTCTGCAATGAATTCCACTCTTGGTATTGACAGCAGCAACGATGAGGTGAACATGAAGGAATATAACCAGTTTAAAAACCTGTTTGATTCCAGTGCAAAACTGGTTGATAATTTTAATATTTATTACCAGTTTGGTAGGGGAGGGAAAGCCGGGCATTACCGTACAGATACAACAGCAAAGCCATTTGATATGTATGCACATGATGTGGCCCTGCAGGTAAAAAGTATAGCAATAGACAGCCTTCGTATAAGTGATTCGGATATCAAAGATCCCGGGGCGATGTCATACACCGTGCGTCGAAAAGTTGCAGTTCAAAAAGCGAGACAGTATGTAATGGGTGTTGCAAAAGATTATGCAGATAGTGTTTCAAAATCCCGTCATATCTTTTTTGATCCCCGGGGGGACAGTGTTCTAATGGTAAATAATTTTACTGACATATTAGAAAATAGTAGCACCACTGTTTACAGGTTTGATTTTACAGAATCTTTGAAAGTTTATATGAAGTATGATGCCAATCGAAATACCTGTAAAATAACACGCATCGAAAACGCAGCATGGGCAGACAAGATTATTGCCGTGGCTGATAAGGATAATGATGCGGTATTAGAGTTAAAACAGGAAGATATTCGTAACGACGCAGCAGGTGACTTTACTGCCAATGGCCGGCCTGATTATGATCTTGATGGAGTTCCTGATTCTGCAGATCACTGTCCCAAAATCTATGGTTCAAAAGATAACTTCGGCTGCCCATCAAGGTATTTTGTTACATCCAAACAATTTGATGGTTTTGTAGGATTGCAAATGAATTCCGCAAAAATAAATTTGCCTGAGCTAAACCAATTTGGTTACGTTGACAGAAATGGTAAAGATGCAATGGATGTGATGCAATCAAAAAAAGGAGCCATAAGAAACCCGGGGCAGGCGGCCGGAATATATGCAGGTGTAAATTTTGCGTATTACTTTGGTAGAAAAAGAAAAAATGGTATATCCGTGGGCGCTATTTATTCAAAGTTCTCAGCAAGTTACCAGTTGACAGAACCAGTTGTTTACACTTTCAAATCATTTGACGGTGCGGACGATTACCGCAGGCAGATAACCATCAATAGTTTAAAAGAAGACATCACATACAACATCTTTAATTTCCCTTTGCTGTATAACCTGAGGTGGCACATTGAGGGTAAAAAGTACAAAGCAAATAATGGGAAGGGGAAAACGATCATGAGTATAAAAGCCGGCCCTTCGCTTATGCTGTTCAGGAATACATCCGATTATAATGCAGTAATAGATTTTGGCGGCATTTACCAGGTTGACCCAAATGTTTCCGGTTCCAATAAAATTACTTACAGCGATTTCCTGGATGCAGCCTCTTCTTATAATGTCTTTATTACTTCCCAGGGTATTAATAATCAAAATACCAATCCTGGCGCAGTAAATGTTTTTCAACAGTTGAGCAAAAGCTACGACTTTGCAAGCAATAAAAACTACAGGGATAAAAAGAAAAATTTAACCCGAACTGCTTTTGCCATTAATGCAACATTTGATGTAGAAAAAGAAATTACTTACAAATTTGCCGTCAAAGCAGGCGCCCATTTTGTGTATGCTCCTTTACCGGAGCAAAAGGAAAAATATAAACCTATCGATAAGACTACAGATGAGTACAATTCAATTTTTAACAGCAGCGCAAAAAGAGTCTACAGTGCCTTTGGTATAACTATTGGGTTTGTATATAATTTTTAAAAGAACCTCTGGCTAAATCAGCAATTGAAGTTCCCGGGAAAAGAATTTGTTTCCCGCAATGCCTGCCGCAAGGGTAGTAAATTTAACCTGCCAATCACCCGGGGATTTAAGATATGGTAGGCAATAAGCAATAAGCAATAAGCAATAAGCAATAAGCAAAAGGCAAAGGGCAAAAGACGATGGTTTAATATTCACCATTTACCAATTGTTACTCATTAGACATCACTCACCATTCTTAAGGGTTGCCAACCTTTCAAAGGTTGGCAACCCTGGGCGCTATTGACCATTGACCATTGTCGATTGCCGATTGCTTATCGCTTTTTACTCATCACTCATTATTAATCACTCATTCCTAGTTGGTTTTCCGGTCACTTCTTTCACCGCCCGGTTGAGCGAGTTTACATGCACGTTCAAATTTTTTGAGAAGTCCTGCGCTGTTTTTAACTGTAGCGGACGATCGGAATTTTCAACGGGAAATTGCCGTTCCAGCAATTCCAGGAAAACCGATGTAATTCTTGATGAGGCATTTTTGTGCAGGTCAAAATTTTCAGATGGCTGCAACTTTAATGATTCATGAATAATCAGGTTGATATAATTGCGGATCAGGTCATCTTTATAAGCATAGTCCGTTTGCTGCTCTTCCATCATCTTTTGAAAAATGCCATTCAAAAAAATCTGTTGTTTTTCCTTTATATTCAGGATGGGCGTTCCGCCAATTTTAAATAAAGGTGACTGCTGCTGGCTTTCAGAACGGTCAGACAATTTTATGAAGTCGTCTGAAAAAAGGCAGGTGTATCCGGTATAAGTTCTTGAGATCGTTTCCCAGGAATAGGGAATATGAGGATTACCGAAAAACAATACCGTGCCATCCGCCTCAAAACTTCTGTCTGCATAATGGATGATGCTCTTGCCCGTAGTAAGGCAAATTTAATAAAAATCCTTTCTGCTGTAGATCCGGGTTGCACTTCCATCGCTTTCAATTTGGAACACGTTAAAGCCTTTTAGCGTTAGTTCGTTATTGAATGCAGAAACCGGACGGGTGTTTTTAACATGCATACAGTAAAGTTAATGTAAGAAGTTATGTCTGTACTTATAAATAAAAAAATCCTATAAAGCCAGGGGGACTCCATTTTTCAGGGCTTTATTATAATTATGTTTGTTGAATTTATACAGGAATGGGGAACGGTGCCCGCCTATATGTTTTTTTTATCTAACTTTTTTATGATGCCAAGTGATATTAATTATTTTGTAAAATTTCTTTGGTCTAATTTTTTATCCAATATCACTTCGTATAAGGTCTGCAGCTCGGGCAGTGTAAAATTTTGAGGCAATAAGTTATAACCTATCGGCTCATTATGTATTTGCAACTGTAAATTTTTTTGTACATCTCTTACCATGTCTTCATGATCAATTGCCAAAGGAGGAATGTTGTGTATATCATACCACCGGCTTTCTCCGTCTCCAAAATTATTTCTAAGAGTAACTTTACTAAATTCTGTAAGTATGTTTGTGCCATCAGGTATACCACAAATGGAGTTAAACGATGAGCACCTGGCAAAACTTATTGATGTATCAGATGGGGTCAATGTACCAGCTGGCTTTCCTGTTCAGCGAAAAGAATTTAACATTCCGTAGGCAGCAGTTAATATTTAGTAAAAAAAATAATTCGGTTTCATTTATTGAACTTGTTCAATGTTTTTGAATTATGATAAAAGCAATTTTACATTAAACATAAAAAAATAAACAACAATGAAGAGAATCACATTTACAACAGCAATCGTTTTTACAGCTTTTATCTCTTTTGCCCAAGGATGGACGATGGATAAAGCTCATTCCAGGCTACGTTTCAATGTAACACACTTACTGGTAAGTGATGTTGAAGGCAAATTTAAAAACTTTGATGTAAGTGTCATAGCATCCAAAGATGATTTTACCGATGCTGTAATTGAACTATCCGCAGACATCAACAGCATTAACACCGACAATGACTACAGGGATGGTGATCTTAAAGGCCCTGGTTTTTTTGATGCGGCAAAATTTCCAACACTTAATTTCAAGAGCACTTCTTTTACCAAAGTTGATGCAAAGAATTATAAGCTAAAGGGGAACCTCACTATTCGCGGTGTTACCAAACCTGTGGAACTGAATGTTGTTTTTAATGGAACTTCTAAAAACCCGATGAACCAAAAAACAGTGGCTGGTTTCAGGATAACAGGAACATTCGAGCGGAAAGATTTTGGCGTAGGTGCTGATACTCCAACCGCAGTGGTAAGCGATGAGGTGAAGATAGATGCCAATCTGG
>JBDTWP010000065.1:0-22377 GCA_040006615.1 Ferruginibacter sp. | reverse complement strand
ATAAGATAGCCAATATGGCAGGAGTGGCCGTAGGACTCGCCTGGACCTATGTAGGTGGTGATATTCTTTTCATAGAGATCAGTTTAAGTGATGGCAAAGGTGAATTGAAAATGACCGGTAACCTGGGTAATGTAATGAAGGAAAGTGCCACCACAGCATATACCTGGCTGCAGGTAAATGCTAAAAAACTGGATATTGACCCCGAAATGTTCAACAAGAAAAATATACATATACATGTACCGGAAGGCGCGGTGCCCAAAGATGGCCCAAGTGCAGGCATCACCATGATGACAGCGTTGGCGAGTGCATTTACCGGCAGGAAGATCAAGCCCTACCTGGCTATGACGGGAGAAATAACCCTCCGTGGCCAGGTATTACCCGTAGGAGGTATCAAGGAAAAAGTACTTGCAGCCAAGCGGGCAGGTCTGAAAGAAATAATTATGTGCTGGCAAAATGAAAAAGATGTAATCGAGATTAATCCCCTTTTTATAAAAGGTACAAAGTTTCATTATGTAAAAACCATGCAGCAGGTGATTGATATTGCACTTACTTAGCGGTGGTGAATAGGCAATAGGCAATAGGCAATGGGCAATGGGCAATGAGCGATAGGCGATGGACGATGGGCAATAGGCAATAAGCAATAAGCAATAGGCAATGGGCAATGGGCAATAAATCATTTAACTTAATTTTTTAATTTCTTCAGCAAACCTTTTACATCAAAAAAGCGTATTTAGTGTTGTATAGGTATCAACATTTTATATGTTGGTTGTTTTAAGGGTTAAAGATATCCCCTCCGGTTCCCCGGCGGGGATTATTTTTTAAACTATCAAGCTAAATTTGGAATCAATGTCCCGTTATTAGCAAAATTTTCCCCTGGTTCACGGTCACATCCACATCGTTTCTATAGGGGGTCAATGATTTGCAAAAGGCATCAATATCTACTATAACATCGTGGTGTAAGATCACCACGGTATTGCGGTCAGGTATTTTCCGGTTGCTCCATGTATTTATGTCACTCCATAAACCAGACTGAACAGATGTGATCACAGAATCCGCCTGCCATTGCGTTAGGGACAAGTTTTGATTTACGCTGTCTTTAACCCGAATATAAAGCGTATTAGCACCGGTTGGTATATTTTCGAGCGGTATTTTGAAGGAGAAGGTTCCATCGGGTAATGTCGTTATAAATGTTACGGCATTTGCGTTACCAGCACCGGGATCTGTATTAAAGAAATACTCTGCTCCCTTTACCACCGATGCTGATGCCAGCGAAGTTACCAGTTCCATATTACGTCTCCCGGTTTGGCCCCAATTGCCATTTACATCCTTCAGCCTTATATATAATTTATGGTAACCTGCTGGTAAACCAGCCACCACAGCGTTGAAATTTTGAAGTATCGATGAATCCTGGGACGAGATTGTAATTGGATTGCCTGCGTCATAGCCAGGGTCAATATCAAAAAAATACTCCCCGTTTTTAATGACAAACGACGAATTGGGAACCACTTCAATATTTCTCCTCGAAGTGATGCTCCACTTACCAAGGCTGTCCCTGGTGCGGATATATAATTTATGATAACCGACAGCCAGGTTCGAAAGATTAACGGTAAAGGGAAAAATCCCGTCCGGCGACGACGTAACATTCACCAATGTATTATTACCAAAGCCCAGGTCTGTATCCACGAAATATTCAGCCTGCACTATGTTTTGGCCAAAGGAAAAATGTACCGATCCAAGCAGGCAGGAAGCTATTAATATAATTTTCATAAGTAATTCATTTTATGATCCTTGCTTTTACAGATACCGGTAAGCCAGATGCATCCGCCACACCAGATGAATTAATTTCATATATAACAGGAACCGGGGCGAGGCCGGAAAGTGTGTACCGGCTGGTGACAATGGCTCCTCCAAAAGCTCCCCTGTCAGCCCCGTCAAAGCCACTATTATTTGCCTGTGATCCCTGGGCTACCTGGTACATTCCATCCCTTGAAACAGAATTAATAAACAGTGTAGTTATGGCTGGTACCACCAGGTTATTATTTGTTGTACCAAATTGAGTGGACAGGGTCCCTATATTGTAGGCAATTACCCCCGGCGAAGCTGAAATATTTACAACTGCATTCGTGGGCATTAATATATTATTTCTAAACTCGCTGGTTGTAAATGACAGGTTTGGAGTGGCAAGATTATCAGGGCCATCGAATACATTGTTATTGCATTGCGATATTGGCCAAAACGTTGTCGGATTGGCCAGCGGGCTACCCCAAAGCAGTGTCTTCTGGCAAATATTATTGTTGAAGACAATACCCGTTGGTGGAACAAAAGCATTATTTCCATTTGTAGCGATGCAATTGGTATTGAAGGTATTCGGAAAGAAATTCTGTATTATAAATACATCCGTAAGCAGGGTTTCAAACCTGACGGCTCTTTCAATCCTGCAACGCTTTACGGTAACATTATTCGCACTGACATATACAAAGCCATCCGCGTTATTTCCGTTATTCACTATATCAACCCCGATTAATTGTGAACCCTGGGAACTACTATTAAATACAATGTATTCAATTTTTGTTGCCAAAGTAGAATTGGAAGTTGCGGGATTATCCGTTAAAAAATAACCGGTACCGATAATAACCAGCCTTTTGTTGATGGTACCAAAATTATAGACAATGGTAGAACCTTCTACATGCAAGGTATCTCCAATATTTACGATGCCAAAAGTTTCTGCCTGGTTTACCTGGGCAAATACAGGGTACGCTGCCGTACCACCGTAATTATCTCCCCATAAGGCAGTTCCGTTATAATTGGATTTATTATTTACGCGCCAGATTTTCGCCGCAGCCTGGTGTGTGGAAAAAACGAGCAAGGCTACGGAAAGCAGTAGATGTAGTTGTTTCTTTTTCATCTGAATTTATATTTATTTATTGTAAAATTTTATGCAGGAATACCGAAGAAAAATAACCGGGATCTTAACGGGTAAATATTGGCAGAGAACTACCCTGAATGCCTGGAAAATACCTGTTACTGGAATTTAAGAAGTTTAAACAAGGATATATAGAAAGAGAAAGTAGTTATAAGGTATTTTTTAGTCTTTTTATAGACTTTATACCTGTAAAATAAAAATTGTTCTTTAAATATACAAGTATAAGCCGGTTAAATTCAAAATTAATTCATTGGATTATGTTACATATAGCCTGGACCAAAAAACCATAACCCGTTTTTAAAGGTTACCCGCCATAAAGTGGACCGCGATGATATCTTTAGAACCACTTACACTTTGATAAAAATTCTTTTATTACATTGCGTATATGCCCGTCCGTAAATAAGGATAACTCCATACAGCCCCATACTAACTGCAATTTGGATATCGGCCTGGTTTGCCGCTGCTACCGACGCTAAATTATTTCCAAGGTGCTGTCTTGTGCTTTTGCCGGTTAATTGTCAGAAGCCGCCGTTGGTGGAAATTTTGCAGGCAGGCAAAATACATTATATATATTTGTTTAACGTAAATTTAAGGATACTCTTTAATCAATTACCCTAATTTTGAAGACTTTTAACCATCGAAGTACCAGTCCCCATACCAAAACTGTTATAATGCAAATTAAAGCTGCTTTCTGTCTTTTGGCCGCCCTCCTTTTAACTTTTCTTATTTCTTCAGCTCAGTCAGTAACAGGTAAAATTTCGGATACTGCTGCCAGGAAAGAGATCATCAATGCAGTGGTTGCATTAGTCACCCCGGGTGATTCCATCTTATATAAGTTTGTACGCACCAATAAAGACGGCGATTTTGAAATACCCGATACCAAACCAGGAAATTATATTTTACTCATTACTCATCCCTTCTTCGCAGATTTCGTGGATGATATTACTGTTCCGGCCGCAGGTATCCGGTTTAACAAGCTTTCTTTGACTTCTAAAAGCAAATTGTTGCAGGAAATTATTTTAAAAACCGGAAGTCCTATAAAGATAAAAGGTGATACTACAATTTTCACTGCCGATAGTTTTAAAGTAAGCGCCAATGCCAACGTAGAGGAGCTGTTGAGAAAATTACCCGGCATACAGGTTGATAAAGACGGCAAAATAAAAGCCATGGGTGAAACGGTAGAAAAGGTATTGGTAGACGGGGAAGAATTTTTTGGTGATGACCCCGGTATGGCATTAAAGAATTTAAGGGCCGATGCCGTAAAAGAAGTGCAGGTATATGACAAAAAAAGTGACCAGGCGGAATTTACCGGCATTGATGACGGCAAAACAAAAAAAACCATCAACCTGAAATTAAAAGATGACAGGAAGCGTGGTTATTTTGGCAAGATAGACCTGGCCGGAGGATTGCAAAAAAATATAGATGACCGGTACAATAACAATATCCTCTTAAATTCATTTAAAGGAAAAAGAAAGATAGCCGGGTATTTTTTAAATGGTAATACAGGGCAGGACGGATTGAACTGGCAGGACAACGATAAATTTGGTGGTACTGATGATAACTTTTCCGTCAATGCGGATGATGAGGGTAATTTAAATTTCAACTGGCAGGGCAGCCAGGATGATGAGCCTTATGTAGATACGCAAAACGGGCTTTTTAAAAACAATAACCTGGGGATTCAGTATTCCAACAAATGGAACGATAAACAAAGCCTCTCATTATCGCCCAAATATAATTTACAGGATTATAATAATATTAAAAGAACTTTTACTCAAACACAGGTAAAAGATTCCTATTTTAACGATAACGCCATAGAAAATATTCATGTCAACAAACAAAGTTTTAAACTGAATTTGGTATACGATGTAAAGATCGATTCTTTCAATTCAGTGAAATTTACCGGTAAAACAAGTATTTATAATATAGAGAGCCAATCCTACAGAACCTCTGTAAACAACGCAAAAACAGGCGAACTAAATAATACCAGCCTCCGGCAATTGAATACCAATGCAGATAAACAATTCTACAGCGGCAATTTTTTATTTAAACATAAATTTAAGAAACTCAGGAGAACTTTTTCTTTAACCGCAGACTGGAATTCGCTGAATACAGATGGGACTAATTTCTTAAAATCGGACAACGAAATTTATAAGGATGGCATTATATCTTTCATTCAGGAATCTGACCAGCAGAAAGATTATGAAAAAAGTACAAAGCAATTTTTATCAAGGGTGATATATACGGAACCGCTAAGTAAAAAATACTCTTTGGAATTAAATTATGAGGCAAGTATCAGCAGCGGAAATAATAACCAAAAGACTTATTCTTTTACAACCGCAACCGGTAAATATGATGAAATGGTAGATTCTTTAACTAATTTATTCGATCAGAAAATTACTGTTAACAAGCCAGGTATAAAGATCAGTTTCAACGATAAGAAATTAAAATACAGTTTTGGTTCAGGTATTGGTTTAACGAATTTTAATTTAACCGATCATACACTTGATAAAGAATACCTGCGCAGATACACCAATTTCTTTCCCAGCGCAAACCTTACCTACAGTTATAAAAATAACCACCATTTACGGTTTAATTATAATGGTAATACTACTCAACCCCGTATCGATCAATTACAGTTATTGAGAGATAATAATGATTACTTTAATCAATATCTTGGCAACCCATTGTTAAAACCATCTTTTAGAAATAACTTCAATCTTTCACACCAGAGCTATGATTTTGTAAAGGATGTATTTATGTATCAATCCGTAAATTTTGCACAAACCAGCAATGCTATTACTAATAGCCGGATAATTAATCTTGATAGCGGCATAACTAGAAGCCAACCGGTAAATACAAATGGCAACTATAATTTTTCTTTTTATGGCGGTTTTGGACTTAAACTTAAAAAATTGGATCTACGGCTTGAAGTGGGCCCAAATGCTAATTATAACCACATTGTAGAAATAATAAACGGGCTGAACAATACAACAAAGTACCTGAATGCAGGCTTTAATGTTTACTTAACCAAATTAAAAGAGAAGAAATACGAGATTTCCGTATCGAACAGTTTTTCTTATAACAGCAATAAAACGCAGCAAGGTAATACTACAATAAATTATAATACCAACGAATTAGGCGTGGATGCAACCGTGTATGCAAAGAAAGTATGGTCGCTTAAAAGCGATTTCCGTTATTACGTGCGTCAAAAAACACCACAATTCCAGGACAATTTAAGTAACCAGCTTTGGAATGCAAGGTTGCAGCGTACATTTAAGAGTAATGAGTTTACTGTTTACTTTAGTGTAAAAGACATTCTAAACCAAAACACCAATGTAGAACGCAATTTTAATAGTAATACTTTATCAGAAATAAGGAATGACCGTTTGCGCAGATACTGGATGCTGGGCTTTGCGTGGGACTTTAAAAACAAATCGGCTAAGGCACCGGCAAAAGAACAACCCTAAAAATGATAAACATGAAATATAAAATATATTATTTTTTTACGTTTACACTATTCACCCTAAATGGCGTTGCACAACAATTTATTAATAAGGGCACCATCGAGTTTGAGGTAATAACCAATGTAAAAAAAACCATGGGCACCAGCGGTTGGGCTGAACAGCTAAAAGACCAGATGCCTACTTTTAAGACAGCTTATTACAATCTTGCTTTTGCGGATAATAAGAGCCTTTATAAGTTCGATCACTATGATGAAAAACAAGCAAAAGTGCCGGAATTTTTGCGGAGGGGTGAAGATGAAAATGAATGGTATAATGATTTTACTGCCGGTCAGACCTATATTCAAAAAAATATGTTTGGTACCTTATTAAATATAAAGGACAGTATTAAAACTATACAATGGAAGATAACAAATGAAAACCGCATGATCGCGGGCTTCAATTGTCGCAAAGCTGTAGGTAAGATTTTAGACAGTGTATATGTATTTGCTTTTTATACGGATGAAATAACTACCAGCGGGGGCCCATGCACCATTAATGGCTTACCAGGTATGATATTGGGTGTAACTATTCCACGCCTTTATGCTTCAATGATTGCCACTAAACTAACATTAACGGATGGCAAAGAAACCAGCGTAAAACATATTTCAGTAAAAAAATATTATAGTTCTAAAGAGCTAAAGGCCATTTTAGACGAGAGAATAAAAGATTATGCCAGCGGTGACCAGGATGAAGATACAAAAAAGTGGGTGAGCCAGCTTTATTGGAATACTTTATTATAGTTGAAAGGACTTCTCCACCGCGGCGGATGGGGGTCTATTTCACCAACTCCAGCACGACTGTTTTGTACGAACCCAATATAAAATCCTTTAATTCAAATTTCGTTTTTGTTAAAACGTCTGTTGCCTGGGTAAAACCACCCGTTCTTTCAGCATATTTTTCAAATGAAATGGTCCTGTCTGTTTTTGATGTATTCATTATCACCATTACGGTTTGCCTTGCATCATACCTAAAGTAAACATATACGCCATCCTCCGGTACATATTGCATCATTTTGCCCGTAGTGATCGCGGAAGATAGTTTTCGGTAATTTGCCAATGCGTGTACATGACGCCATATCTCATGATCATTAGCGGTTCTTCCGCTCAATTCAAATTTATTTGCCTTATCTCCCGGAAACCCGCCGGGAAAATCGAGCCTTACATAACCATCGCTGGGACTTGTAAACCCGGTAGTGGCCAATTCATCGCCATAATATAATTGCGGTATACCCCTGCATGTAAACAACCAGCTTAAGGCCGATTTATATTTATCCATATTTTCGCCAATAACTGAGAAAAACCTTGACAGATCATGGTTATCCAAAAAGATCACATTGCGCATCGGATCTTTATAAACAAAATCCTGGGCCAAGGTAGTATACAAATTGTTTACTCCGTCTGTCCAGCCAAAATCCTTTGTCATTGCATCCTGTATGGCCCATAAGGTCTGGAAATCGGTTGGCGCCTGCAAATTACTTTTGAAAGGCAGGTTGAAATTGTTTTGTACAAAATAGCTTTGATTGATCACCCCGTGTACCCAGGTTTCACCAAACATTGTCAATAAAGGATATTCATCCACTAAAGCCTTGTTGCAACGGTTCATAAATTCCAGATCGTTGTAAGCATAGGTGTCAATCCTCCATCCGTCAATACCAAACTCCTCTACTGTCCAGATAGCGTGTTGTATCAAAAAATTAGCGACAAATGGATTGGATTGATTGAGGTCGGGCATCTGGCTGGTAAACCAGCCATCCGCCATTTTCTTTCTTTCTGAAGGAGCCGCGTAGAGGTCAAACAGGACCTGGTCCTTGAAACTGGTGTTGGTATAAGTGGGCCACTGGTGCAGCCATTCCCTCATTGGCGGATCCTGTACTGTAATATGATACAGGCCCACATGATTATACACCGCGTCCTGGATTATTTTCATGCCTTTTGCATGTGTTGCGTCTATCAGTTGATGGTATGCTTTTTCACCACCGAGGCGTGGGTCTATTTTATAGTGATCCGTAAATGCATAGCCATGTTCCGTGCGGTTAGGCATGTCATTTTCAAGCACCGGGTTAAGCCACAGGGTAGTAACGCCTAAATTTTGTAAATAATCCAGGTGGTTGGTGATTCCCTGCAAATCCCCGCCATGGCGGTTAAAGACGGTATCCCTGTTGAGCGACTGGTCCCTCATCCCCGGAATACGATCGTTGGAGGGATCTCCGTTACTAAACCTGTCCGGAAGCACCAGGTACATAAAATCGCGGGAAGTGACCCCCTGGGCAAAATCCCTTCCGCGCCCTGTCCTCTTAGCTTTTATTTCAAAATCGATTGAAAAGGGATTATTTTCTTTGTTGACCCGGATCTTTATGATGCCTGGTTTTGCAACAGGTGAAATAACAAGGTCCAGGAACACATAGTTATGATTTTCAACATTATTAACTTTTGACAGAGTAACGCCCGGGTATGCAATACTAAACCCGCCTTTTGCATTTGATATATCATCTCCGTGGATCATTACCTGCACATTGTTCCACTTCATGCCGGTCCACCAGTTGGTCGGATAGCATTTATAACCGCCCTGCTGTGCAGGTAATAAAATGGCGGAACAGATAAAAACTGACAATACAAGTACTTTTTTCATACGATTATTTTTCTTTTATTCTGAGCGTTAAAATGGCAGCCAATATCATCAGGCAGCCCCCCAATACTATCGTGTAAATGGCGTTACCATGAAATAAATGTTTAGTAAAAAAGCCTAATAAAGTAGCCGCCAATATTTGAGGAATAACAATAAAGAAATTAAAGATGCCCATATAAACCCCCATCTTATTGGAAGGCAAAGCCGCCGTTAACATAGAGTAAGGCATGGATAGTATACTTGACCATGCAAGACCGATACCGGCCATGCTTATTATCAACAAATATTTATCTTTAAACAGGAAAAAAGAGATTAAGCCTATACCACCGGCAATTAAACAAATTAAATGGGTTGCAGGCCGGGAGGTTTTCTTTGCCAAAACCGGTAATAAAAAAGCAAAGAAAGCAGAGAAACCATTATAGAAGCCAAAGAGAACGCCCACCCAGTTTCCAATTTCGTTATATGCCTTTGATGAGGTGTCGGTGGTATTCGCAATATTCTGAGCCAAACCTGGTGTAGCATAAATCCACATAGCAAATAATGCAAACCAGGTAAAAAACTGAACTACCGCCAGTTGCTTCATTGTATCGGGCATCCCATATAGATCATTTACCACTTCTACCAGGCCATTTTTCTTTTTATTTGACCAAAATGATCCGGCAACCAACTGTACCAGGCCAAAGGCTGCAATGCCCAGCGTTAATACATACAACTCTTTTTCAAGTGGCATATCAGTATTCATCCTATTGTAATAATTGAGCAGGAAGGTCAATATGGCGCCCGTAATCAGCCATGCCAGGCCCTTATTGTAAAATGATTTAACTGAAGTAGTTATGATGGAATGATCCACCTGCTGTTGTTCGATTGTTTCAAAACTTTTTAGTTCAGCGGGTGAATATTCTTTTGTTGTAAAGACTGTATAGGCAACTGATAAAAAGAATACAATAGCGCCGATATAAAATGAAATTTTAACCGAATCTGGTATTGCACCAGCCGCAGCTTCATTGGCTATTCCAAATTTTGTTAACAGAAACGGCAGGATAGAAGAAACCACTGCCCCGATGCCAATAAAAAAGCTTTGCATCGCAAATCCTGTGGTACGTTGTTCATCTGGCAGCATATCTCCAACGAATGCCCTGAAAGGCTCCATTGAAATATTGATAGATGCGTCCAATAGCCACAACATAATTGCGGCCATCCACAAGGCCCATACATTTGGAAAAAAGACTAAAGCCAATGATGCAAGTATGGCACCGATTAAAAAGAAGGGTCTCCTTCTTCCCCACCTGGGAGACCATGTTTTATCACTTAAATGGCCGATGACCGGCTGCATAATTAAGCCGGTTAAAGGAGCCGCTATCCATAAGATCGGTATGTCATCAATATTTGCACCAAGGGACTGAAATATCCGGCTCACATTTGCATTCTGCAATCCAAAACCGAATTGTATTCCAAGAAAACCTACACTCATATTGATGATCTGCCTTAAACTCAATATAGGTTTCCTTGCAGTAATAAATTGAGACATAGCGATCGTTTAAAGGTATAAAATTGTGTAAAAAATACACATTTATAAAAATTCAATAAAAAACATCCATTTTTAGGGGGATGTATTTATTAAAGTATTTAAATTACGAATCCATCCGTTAAAACCGCGCCCTTCTTTAAGACCACAATGCCATCTTTTACGGCATACAATGAATGATCGGTATCAGGCAGGTGGCTGCCACCATTTATGCGAACATCATTTCCTACACGGCAGTTTTTATCTACGATCGCGTTTTTTATGTAGCAACGGTCTCCGATACCTATTTTAGGAATATTTTTTCCCGTATTATTTTCTATCTCAGCGAGTGTTTCGTAAAAATCATTACCCATGATATAGCAACTAACGATTGTAGAACCATGGCCGATACGGCTTCTGACACCGATCACGCTATTTTCAATTCTGCTGGCGTTGATGATGGAACCCTCCGCAATGATTGTCTTCTCTAAGGTGGTTCCACTGATCTTTGCAGGCGGGAGCATCCTGGCGTGACTGTAAACGATTTTCTGATTATCAAATAAATTGAACGGGGGCAGGTCCAGGGTGAGTGCAAGGTTGGCTTCAAAGAAGGAATAGATATTACCAATATCGGTCCAGTAACCATCGTATTGAAAACTTATTACCTTATACTTTTCAATGGAAGTAGGAATTATTTCCTTTCCAAAATCAGTCGCGTCTTTTTTTTCTGTTTCCAACAGATCAAATAACAACTTCCTGCTGAATACATAAATACCCATTGAAGCGAGATAATTTCTTCCCTGTGCTTTCATATCATTACCTGTATCACTGGTCCATTCGGATAACAGGTCTTTCGCAGGTTTCTCGATAAAAGAAGTAATTATATGTTCATCATTTGATTTTAGAATACCAAATTCCGGCGCTTCTCTTTCACCCACGGGAATGGTTGCGATCGATATGTCTGCTCCGTGTGCAGTGTGGTTATCAATCATGGCGGCAAAATCCATCTGGTACAACTGATCCCCGCTTAAAATCAGTACATATTCAAAATCATAATTAACGATATGCCTGAGCGACTGGCGTACGGCATCGGCAGTTCCCTGGAACCATTTAGGATTATCGGGTGTTTGTTCCGCTGCCAGGATATCGACAAACCCCTTACTAAAAAGACTAAACTGGTAAGTGTTTTTAATATGCTTATTTAATGAAGCAGAGTTGAATTGGGTAAGCACCAGTATCCTGTTAAGACTGGAATTGATGCAGTTGGAGATGGGAATATCCACCAACCGGTACTTACCGGCGATGGGCACCGCAGGTTTGCTTCTGCTTGCAGTTAAAGGATATAACCTTGATCCTGCTCCTCCACCTAAAACAATGGCTATAACTGATGCGCTATCCATATATTAGAAGTTATTGGTTAAATAAATTGATTGATATTATATTTACAAACTTATTCAAATTTTAATGAAAGTTATTTCAAACTCTCATATAATTTAATATACTGACCCGTACTGGTTTCCCAACTGAAATCCAGTTTCATAATGGTAGCCAATATTTTCTTTAGCAGTTTAGGTTGATTATACATTTCCAAAGCCCTGTGTATTGAATAGGTAATATCCCAAACTGTGGCGTCATTAAAACGAATACCGTAACCGCCAGGTTCACCAAAATCGAGCACGGTGTCCCGCAATCCCCCTGTATTTCTTACGACCGGAACAGTACCGTAGCGCATAGCATACATCTGATTGAGACCACATGGCTCTACCCTGCTCGGCATCAATAAGAAATCAGCTCCCGCATACATTTGATGACTCAATTTCTCATTAAACCCAATACTGGCATTATAGTATCCCGCCAACTGGCTCTTCATATTTTCGAGCTCCCATTCTACTGAAGAATCACCACTTCCCAATACCAGGAAATTCATTTTTCCTTCCATATGATATACGGCATCATAGAAAGCCTGGGGAAGCAAGTCGGCTGCTTTTTCGTGCACCAATCGCCCGATAAATATAAATAACGGTTTTGCAATATCTAAATTAAATAGATCGCATAAGACTTTCTTATTTGCCAGTTTTCCTTCAGCCGCATCTTCTTTCTTAAAATTGGGATCAATAAAAGGATCAATTGCGGGGTCCCAAACTGCAGCATCTATGCCATTTAATATCCCGGTGCATTTTCCCTGTTCATATTCAAAAAGGTTCTCCAGACCATTGGCATTGTGGCGCATTTCTTCCAGGTAACTCTGGCTCACGGTAGTAACTTTTCTTACGCATTTAACCGCACAAGCCAGGGGATTTATATTATTTTGCCAATCCAGTTTACCCCACTCCCAGGTATTCCAGTTGGGAATATAACTTGACTTGTCCCAGCCCATCCAGCCCTGGTACTGTGCATTATGAATGGTAAGTACGGTGGGCACGGATGATAAATGGCGATAACCATAACAATTTTGCATCATAAAAGGGACAAGCCCTGCCTGGTGATCATGCACATGCACAATATCCGGGCGGTGCTGCCATTGAGACAACCAATCTACTACAGCAATCTGAAAAGCAGTAAACCGTTCCGTGTCGTCACCGTAACCATATACGGATTCCCGGTCCAACAATCCGTTAATATCAACGAGATAGAGATCAAAGCCAAGCATATTTGCTTTCTCTTTGATGATGGTATAATTAAACCAAAACGCTCCCATTCCGAAAGAACCTTTATGTACAATGTCAAAATCATGTTCGTACAAAAATTTTGTTCTGTACATGGGCATTACAACTTTGGCGATATGTCCGAGCTGGTTTTGGTATTTAGGGAGGGCACCTACTACGTCACCCAATCCACCTGCTTTGGCTACCGGGTAACATTCGGCACTAACGTGTAAAATTTCCATTGAATTGATGAATTTTAATCATTTCCAAATTTAGACGGTTTTTATTACAAACAACTTAAGTAATGAAAATTTTTCCTAATGATAAAAATATTCTACTTTGGGCAACTTAAACCAACGATTCTATTATGAGCCAACAAGCCAGTTCGCCTGAAACCACTAAATGGTCACGATCCGGAACCCTGATAACAGCCTCATCATTATCTTATCTTTTAACTTTTATCTGCCATATGGGTGTATCCCAAATTGTCGTTCCTGATTTCGGTCGGTGGGGACACCGACCGAGGCTGGGCCGTTTCGGTTTGTGGGGACACCGACCGAGGCTGGGCCGTTTCGGTAGGTGGGGACACCGACCGAGGCTGGGCCGTGGTTTGTGTCGCCACAAACCACCTGTTGGCGCGACAATTTGGGATGCACCCTACCATTTTGACGGATAAAATGAATATTTTTACGATTGTTTATTCTTATTAGTTATTTTCATCCTTCTAAAAATTTAACGAATATGTCAACTGATCCAAAAGATTTTTCAAAAACTCCTGCAGGTCCAACATTGATTCCTACAAACTATGGAGCTTTAACCAATTTAGTTATCGTGTTTTTCTTTTGGGGATTCATAGCAGCTTCCAACAGCATACTTATCCCTTTTTGTAAAACACATTTTCAGTTAAATCAGTTCCAGTCTCAACTTATTGGCTCTGCATTTTATGGAGCATATTTTATAGGTTCACTTATTTTATTTGTTACTTCTAATGTAATTGGAAATGACATTTTAAATAAGATTGGTTACAAAAAAGGAATTATTTACGGTTTATTGATTTCTGTTGTTGGCGCATTGTTAATCATACCCTCGGCAAATGCGGGCTCCTTTATGGCCATTTTGGGTTCCCTCTTTGTTGTTGCGCTCGGTTTTTCTTTACAGCAAACAGCCGCTCAGCCATTTGCTATTTCATTAGGTGATCCATCGACAGGCTCTCATAGATTAAATTTAGGAGGAAGTGTAAATTCATTAGGAACGACGCTGGGGCCCATAATTGTCAGCTTTTTTCTTTTTGGAAAAGTTGGTGCCAAAGATGTAGTAGTTACGGTAACAAATATAAATACCTTGTACCTGATTGTTGCAGGGGTTTTTGCCGCCGTCGCCATTTTCTTTGCTATTTCAAAATTGCCGGATGGCAAGAATGATGAAAAGTTTGAGAAAGCAAACAAGGCGGCAGGGTCCTTTGCAATTATGACTGCAGCAATAGTTGGTATAATAGTTCTGGGGCAGCTTACTGACATTCAAAAAACCCCATTGCTTTTGATGATTTTAGTATTTGTGATTGCCATTCTATTTTACTCAAATTCAAAGGCAACTCAATCAGGAGATGGATGGGGCGCGATGAAATACGAACAATTGATTTATGGGATGATTGGAATTTTTGTGTACGTAGGAGTAGAGGTGACAATTGACAATAATTTTGGCGCTTTACTCAAAACTCCAGGGTATCTTACTGTTGAAGGCCTGGATGAAAGTAAAATTTCAAAGTATGTATCACTCTATTGGGGTAGCCTGATGATTGGCAGGTGGACGGGAGCAGTAAGCGTTTTTAATTTATCCCAGAAAATGAAAAAAATAATGATGGTCATTGTTCCTTTTGCCGCATTCGCATTGGTGTTATTTGTAAATAGTTTAAATGGCAGCGATGTGAGCGATTTGTATTATTTTGCGATCTGCGTAGCGATTGCTATTGGCGGATTTTATTTTGGCCAGGAAAAACCTGTTAAGACTTTAGTTACTGTGTCGATATTAGCCGCTTCGGCCATGGTAATTGGTGTGATGGCAAACGGAATAATTTCGGTTTATGCGTTTATGGCGGGAGGCTTGTTTTGTTCTGTGATGTGGCCATGTATATTTTCATTGGCCGTTGCCGGTTTGGGGAAATATACTTCACAAGGTTCTGCATTCTTAATAATGATGATTTTAGGAGGAGCCGTAGTGCCGCCATTGCAGGGAGCAATCGGGGACATTGGCGCTGTCGGGTTTCATAAATCCTATCTGCTTGCAGCAGCCTGCTTTTTATTTTTAGCTGGTCTTGCATTTAAATTAAAAAGCATTCTGCATAATCAAGGCCTTAATTTTGATGAGCAAATTGGAGGCGGACACTAGTGTATTACAAATAAAAGATTAAGAAGCAAACACATTGATTTTATGAAAAAGAAATACGCAGTTGGTATAGATGTGGGAGGCACCACCGCCAAGTTTGGTATCGTAGACCGTAATGGAAATATCCTTGAACAGGACAGGGTTCCAAGCAATGAACATGAAGTGGTGGAAGATTTTATTGATGATATGTACGCCAAGTTATTTCCAATGATAGAAAAAGCCGGCGGCCTCAGCAATTTCGTGGGGATTGGCATGGGTGCTCCTAATGGTAATTTTTATTCAGGCACAATCGAATATGCACCTAATTTAAAGTGGAAGGGCATTATACCCATTGCAGAATTAATAGAAAAAAAATTCGGCCTGATCACCAAACTTACCAATGACGCCAATGCAGCCGCGGTGGGTGAGATGATGTATGGATGCACCAAAAATATAAAACATTTTATAACCATTACCCTGGGCACCGGCGTGGGCAGCGGGATTGTGATAGATGGAAAAATTGTTTTGGGTCATGACGGTTTTGCCGGGGAACTGGGGCATACGATCATCCGCCCGGGTGGAAGGTTACATAAAGCAACGGGGATGAGGGGCAGCCTGGAATCCTATGCTTCGGCTACCGGTGTACGTGAGACGGCCATAGAAATGCTGACCGCGCATCCGGAGGCAGCGAGCCTTTTACGTAATTTCCGCATTAATGAACTTACCAGTGAAACTGTGTATGATTGCGCAATGCAGGGTGATACGATTGCGAATAACATCTTCGAATTTACAGGACAAATACTGGGCGAATCGCTGGCGAATTTTGTGATGTTTTCATCACCCGAAGCGATCGTATTATTCGGAGGCCTTACCAAGGCGGGTAACCTGTTGCTGCATCCCACCCGTAAACACATGGAAGTAAACCTCCTGCCCATTTTTCAAAACAAAGTAAAATTGTTGTTTAGCGAATTAAAGGAAGCTGATGCTGCTATATTAGGTGCAAGTGCGTTGGTATGGAAGATAAAGAAATAGGCTGAAAGTTGAAGGTTGAAGTACCGTAAGCTTCAACCATCAACCTTCAACTTTCAATCTTTTCTCTTCCAACCATTTCCCCCTCCCCCATCCCGCAATTATATGCTTTTCGCTATGATAGGACGAACGTACCAATGGCCCGCTTTCTACATAATCAAAGCCCATTTGGTAGCCAATCTCTCTCAATTCTGCAAATTCATCAGGATGTACAAAACGCTGCACGGGTAAATGCTTTTTGCCGGGTTGTAAATATTGGCCAACAGTAATTACATCCACATGACTATTCCTTAAATCCTGCATGGTTTGTACTACTTCTTCTTTAGTTTCTCCCAACCCGAGCATGATACCGCTCTTGGTTCGCATGCCGCCCTCTTTAAGGATTAGCAGCGTCTCCATGCTGCGCCAGTATTTAGCCTGAATACGTACCTGCCTGGTTAGTCTTTCCACGGTTTCAATATTGTGCGAAACTACTTCAGGTGCTGCATCTGTTATACGCCGGATATTTTCTGCTTCTGCTTTAAAATCCGGTATCAGTGTTTCTAAGGTGGTTGCAGGATTCAATGCTTTGATTGCTTTAATGGTATTGTACCAAATGATACTTCCTCCGTCTTTGATTTCATCCCTGTCTACCGATGTTACTACGGCGTGTTTTACTTTCATCAGATGTATTGCTTCGGCTACCCTTTGAGGTTCGTCCCAATCAACGGGTTCGGGCTTTCCGGTGGCCACTGCGCAAAAGCCACAACTCCTGGTGCAAATATTACCCAAAATCATAAAAGTGGCCGTTCCCTCACCCCAGCATTCTCCCATATTCGGGCAATTACCGCTTTCACAAATGGTATGCAGTTTATGGGTATCGACCAAATTCCGCACATGCCTGTACTCCTCACCAATTGGCAATTTCACACGAAGCCAACCTGGCTTTTTAGGCCTTTGTTCTGTTGAACCGTCAATTACAGGCAATTCTATCATTGAATGAAATTAATTCTTTTATAATATCTGTTATCTATTGGCAGTAAGCAATTACAAAATACATGCTGAAACCTTTTATTCCATAAATATTAAGCGGGCAAAGAAACGAATAAAGCAAGAGTTCATCATTAAGGAATACCTGCTACAGGCTTAGCTGTCATTTTCGCCGGCCAAATAAAAAGGAAACATACACATTAAAAAAAAACTGTTTAGGTTTTACATATACCAATTGGGGAACTTTTTTACTAAAAAATTCACCTGTGGCCCCTACTTCTATAGCATTCAGCATTTCATTATATTTCCCATAGTCAAATCTTACAGCGGCTTTAGCATACAGGCCCGGTGTTACTTTGATCTGGCCCCAGCCTTTTCCCAAACCGGAACCTGAAACCTGCAGAAAACTAAGTAAGGAGCTATTTGTAAATAAAAGACTATCTGGTATGTAGTCCGGCTGTCCTGTATTTGTATATACAGAACTATCGGGGCTTTCATACCTGATTAACTTTCGGCTACCCTTGCCAATGTCGATTACTTCAAGGTTGTAAGGCCTTAAAAATGCCAGCGTAATTCCCCCACCAAAATTGCCCGTTACACTCACACCATTATGATTTGTTTTATTCCCAAACAAGATTTGTTGCTGAACACCAATTTTGACGGGATAGAAATAATTAATTTTTCCAAAAATAAAGGGTGACGCGGGTATATTGGGATTGCTTTGTTTGTCTTCTTTAGGATGCTTTCTTTCAGAAATATCCAATTGAAACAACAGGGCTTTCCTGATTGATTTGGCCCTACCCACTTCTAAAAAACCTCCATACCCATCTGACGTAAGTTTAAAACCAAAGGCCGTATGTTTATGATATGCAATAACACCTTCTTCTTCCTGCTTGATGAGTGCACTGATCCGTTGCTTACGTTCGTCCCGTTTTTCCTTTTTGGACTTTTGAGCTAAAGAAGGTAATGTAATAACTGCGGCCAGGCAAATGAAAAATAATTTACGCATAATAGGTTTTTACTTCAGTAAATTTATACAAAAATAGTACAATGACAGCAACCATTCAATATGAAGGCAATTTAAGATGTAATGCCCAACATTTACAGAGCGGGACAATAGTAGAAACAGACGCCCCAACGGACAACCGTGGAAAGGGCGAGCGTTTTTCACCAACTGATCTTGTATGCACTGCCCTGGCAACCTGTATGGCAACTACCATGGCAATAAAGGCTATTGATATGAATATTGAATTAAAAGGATTAAGAGTGGATGTAATAAAGAACATGAAAAATGATCCAAGAAGAATTTCTAAAATAGATGTTAAAGTTTCATTCCCACCTCTGCTGGTATTGGAAGAAAAGGATAGAATCATTCTTCAGCGCACCGGCGACAACTGCCCTGTAATAAAAAGTCTCCACCCGGATCTGTTGTTGAATATTGAATATACCTGATCTCTTACACCTGTTTTTAATTCAGGGAGTGGTGGGTGGTAGTGTTCTCAGCAACTTGTTTCCCACCGTGCATTCAAGGCAGCGTTTATGATTGCAGTATTCGTTTTTTAATTGAATAAGCGCCTGGGAATCAAAAGCATTTTTATTACTGATCCCCAATAAAGTAAACCCCTTTGTGATGCTGTTCTTTTCTTCCCCGATCTGCTCCAGCCAACGCATTGCCCTTTCCTTATATATATTTTCCTGGTGGTGATGGCCATATGCAAAAAGTATGGGAATGATGGTATTAGTAATAATCGAATTGATCATCTGGATACCCAACTTTTTCTCCCTGAAAGCAGTTACTTCATCAAAAGTATAATGATAGTGCCAATAATCGTTAGCGGTAACACTCAACAGTTTCTTAAGATCGCCGAGAAGGACGGATTCTTTCACAATAGAGAATAAATGTGAACTATTGTGCACTAACATGGCCATTTGAGCAAGCCTGACTGTTGGAAAGTTGGATGGACGCATTCTTAAAAAATGCAGGGGAATCCGTAAGGGTTGTAACCGGTATTTCTTTTTATAAAAACGATATTCTTTTTGCAAAAGCTGTGGATAATCTTCTGTAAAATCATTATCGAGTAAGCCGGCCTGGCCAAATAACAGTGCTTCAGTCTGGTGTATCTGGCTTTTATGTTTCGCCAAAATACTGACTGGTAATGACCGGGCCAGTTTTTCAAATGCATCGCTGTTCACCGTAGTTCCAAAATTCCTTGAAATCAGCCACCAGAAGGTTTCTTCCCAGTGATTATTATTATTATCAAGCCAATCCAGGATGAGGGTGGTTTTTTTTTGCATTCTTTCCACTAATAACCGTTCTTTCCAGCCAACCCAGGTGATTGGCGTTACCTTGTGAATCATTGCATCACATGCAATAAAGGATTTAGCCTTCATCAATTCATCATATTTTTCCAATAGAATTTTGGAAACCTTGCTTTGTAGTTCAAGTAAGGGAAAGGACAATTGGGGGCTCATGTCGTCACGCCATACTACATGCAGGATAACATTTCCGTAGTTCCTGTCGTTGCTATGCTTATGATTGTTCCAGTCAGAAGACAGGATATGCAGTTCTATATTACCGGCCCAAATTGTGTTGCCGACCTTAATTTTTGCGTCCAGGAAATCAGGCCCCTGGTTGCTGTTGATATTACCGGGATAAATAATTGACAAACTTTCACCATCGCCTGTTACAAGTTCATTCCTGTTGAAATGCTGAAACTGCCAGATGTATTGAAGCAGCCGTTCGTTCATTAGGGTAGTTTTTAGGGTATAGAAAATGTTAATGCCTGATGTCATCAAGCCGGATTAACGAATAATCTAATGTACAAAATCCTTTTCAAATATTCACAATTTTTACCAAACATCTCCACCACCCTGATTTAAAAATCATGAAATCAGGCATTTATGGGTATAATCCGTGACCAAAATAAAGTAAAGCAGCAAATTGAAAAAAATCATAGATCAAAAATCAACCACCAGGCACCATCACAATACCTCAATATCAAAATATCACAATTTCGCAATTCACAATATCCCCGCCTTTAATAGTTCCTTCATTACCCTGCTCACGGGCAGACCCATTACATTATAAAAATCTCCTGAAACTGATTTAATGCCAACAACACCTATCCATTCCTGTATAGCATAAGCGCCTGCCTTGTCGTAAGGCTTATATTTTTCTACATAATAAACGATCTGCTCTTTCGTAAGTTCATGAAATTCGACTTCTGTGGCATCAGCAAATGCGATCTCTTTCTCCTGACTCAATATTACCACGCCGGTGATCACGCGGTGTTTTTTACCGGAAAGGCGGGATAAAATAGCAATGGCGTCTTCCCTGTTTTTTGGCTTACCAATGATTTCCTCGTCCAGCACTACAATTGTATCTGCTGCTAAAACCGGCATTGCGAAATGGTTATCTGATTGAATGGCCAATGCTTTATTGCGTGCGATGTGTATTGCAATATCTTCTAAAGACAAATCCAATGGATAGGATTCATCCGTTTCTTTTACTATTATTTCAAACGGAAGTTCCGCCCATTCCAATAGTTGTTTGCGACGTGGTGACTGAGAAGCCAGAATAATGCCACCGGATCTTTCCGGAGAACTTTCGCCCTGGAGGCCTATGGTAGTGTTCATTTGAAAATACTTTTGTCAGATACCCGGTGAAGGAATACCTTTTTGTGTAATGTTAAGTAAAATGACCTAAATTAATGACACGAATTTTATGCACGAATTACACGAATTAGTGATTAAACATGTATTAATTCGTGCAATTCGTGTTTCCTAATTCGTGTAATAAAAAAATGATACGCCATATTATTGTTAACCCAGTACTAGGAATAAAATTTAATTAATATGATGGAGAATATCCCCGTCAACATCACGAATTTGATCATTTTGCTAATATGGCGATACTGGGCGGTGGTTTGCGCCTGGTAAAATTTTTTCAGAATCAGGAGGAGCGGAATTATTACAAGCAAAAACACGTATAAAGCGCTCAGCCACCAGCCAATCTGCAAAACATAGAATTGTACGATCCCCAGGGCCCCGATCAGCACCACCAGCCATACACCTACAAAAACTTTGGTAGCTGGTACTCCCCAGACTATTGGCATGGTTTTACAATTGTACCGGGCATCTCCCTCCATATCTTCAATATCTTTTACCACTTCCCTTATCAATGAAATAATAAAAGCGAAACCGGCGTATAATGCCGCGAATTTGTATATCCTGTGCATGCCCGCAGCCACTTCTGAAGGAAGGCCGGGGGTGAGCGTGAGTTTGGTATTGGTAGCAAAATATAATACCAGCACAGTCCAGGCGGTAAGCCCCGAAATGATAATATTACCTGCCAATAACCTTTTTTTGAATGTAGTGGAATAAACCCATAACAATAATGTACAAGCCAGATTTGCTATGATAATTACGAGGCTGGTTTTTAGTGAAACATAGGCGCTTAGGGCAAGCCCGGAAAGCGTAATCAGTAAATGTAAAAAAATAGCCCAGCGTCGCTTGATTATTTTCTGTACGACCATTCTTGCGGGTTTATTTACCTGGTCAATATTGATATCAAAATAATCATTAATTATATAACCCGCCGCTGCAATCAGTACGGACGCGGTAACCAGCAGGTAGAAAAGGCCGGGTGTTAATTTAAATTTTTGCTGATAGTAACTGACGGGTAATGAGGGAATGATAATACAATAAAAAAAAAGCAACTGGGTAAGCACAATAAATACAAGATTGGGCCAACGGATCAAACGAAAAAAAGCGGAAAATAATTTCATGCTGCTATTTCAGGTGCTAAATTAGGCATTC
>JBDTWP010000064.1:0-22378 GCA_040006615.1 Ferruginibacter sp. | reverse complement strand
ATGCGATACCAGGCATGACCGCCCAGAATGTAGCTGCATCCATGAGTGGTTGTGCGGGCCAGCGCTGTATGGCAGCCAGCGCCATGATCGGAGTAGGAAATATCGATCGCATCATTGATAAAATTTGTGACGAAGTGAGAAAGATCGTACCGGGAGAAAACCTTGGTGCGGTAATTAATAAAGCCTCGCAGGAAAGAATTGAAAAATATATCTCCGAGGCAGAGCAACAGGGTGCTACCATATTAGTGGACGGAAGAAATGTAAAAGTAAACGGGAAAGAGAATGGCACTTATGTGGGTCCTACGGTGATTGATCACGTAACACCGCAAATGTCGGTAGCCACCGAAGAAATTTTTGGCCCTGTAATTTCAATAATGCGTACCAATACAGTCGATGAAGCGTTAGCGATAGAAAATGCCAGTCCTTATGGGAATGCTGCCAGTGTGTTTACCCAGAATGGCGCAATGGCAAGGTATATTATTGAAAGAGCAAGTGCCGGAATGATCGGCGTAAATGTGGGTGTACCGGTTCCAAGAGAACCATTTTCTTTTGGCGGATGGAACGAAAGTAAATTTGGTGTTGGAGATATTACTGGTAAAAGTTCTATTGCGTTTTGGACCAGGTTGAAGAAGAGTACTACGAAGTGGAATGCGGAATCCGGTGTGAACTGGATGAGTTAAAAACCCATCCGTCCCCAGTCCCTGCAAAGTGGCCGGAGAATTTAGAACGGATCAGTATTCGATGCATGTTCTGCACTCAATTATGGTTTCAAAGGAAACGAGGTATAACAATAAATGAATTTTCAGAGCAGGTGATATTCTAAGATTAATCGAAAACAAACACCATGGCGGAAACAAAAATAACTCCCGGATCATCAGGGTCTGAGAACCCCCCTTCGGAGGGCAGGGAGGCTATAATCCAGGATAACCTGGATTACACCCTATTTTCCTGGAGCAAACAAAAAGGCATTTCTCCTATCGCAGTCAAATATGGAGAAGGGGTTTACCTGTATGATTACAATGATAAACGGTATATTGATTTTTCCAGTGGATTGATGAATGTTAACATTGGCCATGGTGATCAGCGTATTACCAGCGCAGTGGTAAAGCAGATGCAGGAAATAAGTTATGTAACCCCTGGTTGTGTAACCAGGGTAAGAGGTGATCTGGGTAAGAAATTGGCGGAGATATGCCCCGGGGATTTGAATAAGGCCTTCTTCACGCTATGTGGTGCATCGTCAATTGAGAATGCGATCAAACTGGCCCGCATGTCATCTGGCCGGCACAAAATCCTGAGTCGTTACCAATCTTATCACGGAGCCACGTATGGTGCAATGACTGTAAGCGGGGATCCGCGAAAGTTACCAGCCGATGCTCAGCAGGCGCCAAATTTTGTACATATTGATATACCTTACGCTTACCGTTACCCGCATGGTGAGGCAAATTTATTAAAAGACTCCATTGATCAATTGGAGCGGATAGTCGATTATGAAGGACCAGCCAATATTGCAGCTATTCTGTTGGAAGGGGAATCCGGTACATCAGGTTGCCTCCAGTATCCAAAAGGCTATTTAATGCAGGTGAGGGAAATTTGCAACAGGCATGGTATCCTCTTAATAATGGATGAGGTGATGAGTGGCTTTGGTCGTACCGGCCAATGGTTTGGATTTCAAAATCATGGTATTATTCCCGATATGATCGCTATGGCAAAGGGGCTTACCTGCGGTTATTTGCCCTTTGGTTGTTTAATGGTGTCGGATAAAATCGCAGCTCCTTATGATGATACGATACTCGCATTGGGTCTTACCTATTCTGCACACCCTGTATGCTGCGCAGCAGCATTGGAAACCCTGAAAATTTATGAAGAGGATAACCTGTTTGAAAATGCTTCCTTAATGGGGGAGTATGTAAGTGAGCAGGTTGAGCAGTTAAAACAAAAGCATCTGTCCATCGGTGACTTCAGGAATACCGGGTTATTAGGTTGTATTGAATTGGTAAAAAACAGGGCTACCAAAGAGCCAATGGCTCCATTCAATGCGAAACCAGAGGAAATGGTGATCATGAATAAAGTAGCAGCAAAGATCAGGGATCTGGGCATGTACACATTTGTTCGCTGGAGTTTTATATTCATTGCTCCACCACTTTGTGTTACCAAAGAACAAATTGATGAAGGAATAGCGATTATCAGCCAGGCTCTTTTAATCGCAGACGGCTATACAAACTGATCATTATCTTAAAATTAATTGCCGGCCTAAAATAACCTGTATTTATTGGAACTTTGTGTGATGAACGATTATATTTCCTGGCAGAAAAGGTACCGTCAGTTCCGGGCCTCAATCACTCTATTTTGACAAGGGCGGCTGAGGTGAACAGTTACAACATTTTGTTATTAAACCAAACTAACATCCATGCAAATAGAAGACCTCTTGACCGAAGAGTTGCAATCTTCCCATTTGTATAGTAAGGACCTGGCACCTGTACCGGCATCCGGAAGAACCTGGGGTACCTGGAACTATGCAGCATTATGGATCAGCATGAGCTTATGTATACCTACTTACATGTTGGCGAGTTCTTTGATTGAAGGGGGAATGAACTGGTGGCAGGCAATACTGACTATTTTTGTTGGCAACACTGTTGTGTTGATCCCCATGATCCTAAATGGCCGCGCAGGTGCGAAATATGGCATCCCTTTTCCTGTTTTTGCCAGGGCTGGTTTTGGTACAATTGGTGCCAATATTCCAGCTATATTAAGGGCCATTGTAGCCTGCGGCTGGTTTGGTATTCAAACCTGGATCGGCGGATTTGCCTTATTTCAGATGTTTCATTTATGGTTCCCCTTTTTGGACAGGCTGCCACAGGTTTTTCCGCCTTCATGGGAATTGGAAACAGGACCGGCTATCTGCTTTTTCTTATTTTGGGTCATGAATATGTATGTAGTATACCTTGGTGTAGAGAGTATAAAAAAACTGTTGGTGTTCAAAGCATTCTTTTTGCCTTTTGCCGCGCTGGCTTTGTTATTTTGGGCTATTAGTGCAGGCAATGGTTTGGGACCCATCCTGGAACAGCCATCAAAGTTTGCCACTGCGGGCGACTTTTTTCATTTCTTCTTTCCCGCATTAACAGGCATGGTTGGTTTTTGGGCAACACTTTCTTTAAATATACCTGACTTTACCAGGTATGCAAAAAGTCAAAAAGCACAGATAACCGGGCAGGCAATCGCACTCCCTGCCTCAATGACCTTATTTTCTTTTATAGGAGTAGTAGTTACCTCTGCCACCACCATCATATACGGCACTACCATTTGGGATCCTTTGGTATTGGCCGGAAAGTTTGAAAGTAAATTTTTGGTGAGTGTAGCGATGATCGCTGTAGCGATTTCAACATTGGCGACGAATATAGCAGCGAATATTGTTAGTCCGGCGAATGATTTTGCGCACCTGGCGCCTAAAAGAATCAATTTCAGAACGGGTGGTTATATCACGGGCATCATTGGAATTTTCATCTTTCCCTGGAAACTGATTGCTGACCCCGGTGGTTATATATTTACCTGGCTGGTGGGCTATTCAAGTTTGCTGGGTCCAATTGGCGGGATACTGATCGTAGACTATTATTTCATCCGCAAACAAAAACTGGAGCCTGGTGAACTGTATAAGGTGAAGGGCATCTATAGTTATGGCAATGGCTTTAATGCCTGTGCCATCATTGCATTATTGGCGGGCATAATACCCAATATACCAGGCTTTTTGGTACAGGTAAAACTGATTGGCGAAAAATCAATGCCTGCCTGGATCACTGATTTATATAGTTATGCATGGTTTGTTGGATTCTTTGTGAGTGGGTTCAGTTATTTATTACTGATGAGAAAGCGAAATTAGCTAATTCGATAACGTGCTAATGGCTCCATAAAAATGAAAGGAGTAATATCATTCGGAAAAATAGCACATTAGTACATTAGCATATTAGCTAATTATACTAAATTAGTATTTGCATTTTACTGATCATACTGTTTGAAAATATTTTAATATGAGCATCTTAATTAAGAACGGGAATATCATTACGGCGGCGGATAATTATATGGCTAATATCTTAATTGAAGGCGAAACCGTCAGCGCCATCGGTGAAAATTTATTGATAGCCGCAGATACCACCATTGATGCATCCGGTCTGTTGGTTTTTCCCGGCGCGATCGATCCCCATGTACATTTGCAAATGCCATTTATGGGTACTTTCTCCAGCGATAATTATGAAACCGGTACGAGGGCCGCCTTGCACGGGGGCACAACTACGGTAATCGATTTTATATTACAATCACAGGGACATTCATTATACGAGGCCTACAATGCATGGAGTGAAAGGGCCAATGGCAATGCAATGGGAGACTATGGTTTTCATATGGCGGTAACGGATTTTAATGAATCCACCTGTAAAGAAATAGCAGACCTCGTGGAAAAGGAGGGTATCACTTCGTTTAAAATATTTATGGCCTACAAAGGCGCGCTGATGATCGATGATAAACAGATGGCAGGCCTGATGGATGAAGTGAAGCGGAGAGGAGCCATGGTAACCGCCCATGCTACCAATGGCGACATGATCGATTTTCTCATTGCCAAACACCGGGGGGAAGGGAAACTGGCCCCGGTCTATCATTATTTGTCACAGCCGGAGATTACGGAAGCCGAAGCCTCCGGGAGGTTTGCCGGTATAGCCGGCTTCACTGGTTGCCCGGGCTACATTGTACACATGACCTGCGAAGGCGCCTTGAATGCAGTGAGAAATAATAACCGTAACAATCAAAAAGTATTCGCGGAAACATGTATTCAATATTTATTGCTGGATGCATCCCTGTACGAAAATAATTTTGAGGGAGCTAAATGGGTAATGAGTCCCCCATTAAGGGAAAAGAAGGACCAGGTTGCATTATGGTCAGGGATTAACCAGGGATTGTTACAGGTGGTGGCAACTGACCATTGCCCTTTTAAATGGGAGCAAAAATTAATGGGTAAGGATGATTTTTCAAAGATACCGAATGGTCATCCTGCAATTGAACACAGGGTCGAATTACTTTACAGCGAAGGGGTTCGCAAAGGAAAAATAACCGTCAATAAGTTTGTAGAAGTATTAAGTACCAACCCGGCGAAAATATTTGGCATGCATCCGCGAAAGGGAACCATTGCGCCGGGATCTGATGCGGATATCGTTTTGTTTGATCCCAATCAGCAACATACCATCAGTGCCTCCACACATCACATGAATACTGATTATTCCGGTTATGAAGGGTGGCAGTTGACCGGTAAATGCAAAACCGTTTTGCTGCGGGGTAAGGTGGTTATTGACGGTAACAAATGTTTAGCAGAAAAAGGATATGGAAAATATATAAAAAGGGATAAGGTAATGGGAATTATTTAATAAAAATAGAAAATCAGAGTCTGGCTTACCGAACAGGCCGCGGACTGTACAACGCAAATAACCGAAAACCGAAAACTATTTTAACATGGCAAGAATCATCAAATCGGCCCTCATTCAAATGAGCCTGCCAAAAGCTGTGGGAGAAGGAACAATCGAAGAGATAAAAGAAGCGATGCTTCAAAAACATATTCCCATGGTAGAAGAAGCGGGTGAGAAAGGAGTACAGATCTTGTGCCTGCAGGAAATTTTTAATACGCCATATTTCTGTCCGGGCCAGGATAAAACATGGTATGCATCTGCCGAAACTGTTCCCGGCACTACTACCGCCCGTATGGCCGGATATGCTAAAAAATACAATATGGTCATCATAGTACCGGTATATGAAAAAGAGCAGGCCGGTGTGTTGTACAATACGGCTGCCGTGATTGATGCAGACGGAACCTATCTCGGTAAATACAGGAAAAATCATATACCACATACCGGAGGATTTTGGGAAAAGTTTTTCTTTAAGCCCGGTAATCTTGGTTACCCGGTGTTTCAAACAAAATATGCAAAAGTGGGTGTATACATTTGTTACGATCGTCACTTTCCTGAAGGAGCAAGGTGCCTGGGATTGAATGGGGCGGAGATAGTGTACAACCCATCTGCCACTACGGCAGGACAATCACAATACCTTTGGGAACTAGAGCAACCTGCACATGCGGTCGCCAACGGATATTTCATGGGTTGCATCAACCGGGTAGGAACTGAGGCGCCCTGGAACATCGGTAAATTTTATGGCAGCAGTTATTTTGTTGATCCGCGGGGGCAAATTTTTGCACAGGCAGGTGATGAAAACGATGAACTATTGATCGCGGAATTTGACCTGGATATGATCGACGAGGTGAGAAGCACCTGGCAGTTTTTCAGAGACCGGAGACCCGAGACCTACGGTAAATTAACAGAGTTGTAATCCTTTCTCCGGATAAGCAATGATCATTTAATCAGTAAATAATATTTATGCGGAAGATTCACATGGCAGTACTGTTCTTATTTAGTTTCCCGGTTTTTGTTTCTGCACAATCCAGGCACACTATTACCCATGAAGATTTATGGCTGATGAAACGTGTGGGCGCGCCTGAAATAAGTGCCGATGGTAATTGGGTTGTGTTTAGCGTTACCAATCCCGCTTATGATGAAAAGGACCAAAGCAGTGATTTATGGCTGGTACCTGCAGATGGGAGTAAACCACCAAGGCGAATCACCAATTCCAAGGCCCCGGAAACAGGCTATACCTGGAATGCAGATAATAAAACGATCGCTTTTTCCACAAAAAGGGAGGGAGATGAAGTGGCCCAGGTATATACTATTAATATCGCCGATGGTGGCGAGGCTCAACGAATCACCAATTTATCAACCGGAGCAGCGGCTCCTAAATTCAGTCCTGACGGGAACATGATTTTATTTACCAGTCGTGTGTATCCAGGTGCTTTTACTGATTCTGCCAATAAGAAGATTGCGGATGAAAAAAAGAAAATAAAATATAAGGCAAGGGTTTATTCTTCATTTCCAATCCGTGACTGGGACCAATGGATTGATGAAAAACAGACGCATGCCTTTGTCCAGGAAAATTTACCTGATGCAGAACCAAATGATATCTTTGGCAAATCAGATATGGTAAACAGGGAGGGTTTTTATTTCAACGGCAACTGTTGCTGGAGTTATGATGGCAAACAGGTAATCTTTACCGCTACCCTTAACCGGGATGAAAGCATATATAAAGACGTTGCTGCCAGCATTTACAGTGTTTCGCCAGGCGCAGGCAATGCTATACAACTTTCTAAGGATGGCCTTGACTATACAGACCTGGCTGTAAGCAACGACGGGAAGTATTTGTATGCGCTGGCTTCCGCCGCAGATAATTACAAAGTGTATAGCCTGAATAAACTGGTCCGGTTTGATTTTCCGTCCATGCAGCATAAAATTATACTGGCTGCACAATTGGACAGGCCAATTAGCAGGTACCTGGAAACCACTAATGGCATTGTGATGAGTGCAGAATCGGAAGGAAATGATAAGCTGTATTCCATAGCTGCAGGGGAAACAGAAGCCAGGCTTATGTTGAATAATGCTACAGGTTGTTATACCAATGTACGGGTTTCCCTCAACAATACCGTAGTTGCCAATTATGAATCAGCAGTTATGCCGGCAGAAGTTGTACGCATTAATGCCGGCAACCATGTATTCATTTCACAATTTAATAAAGATAAACTGGCAACACTTGATTTACAACCTATAGAAACATTCTGGTTTACGAGCAGCCGGGGTAAAAAAATAAAAAACATATTGGTAAGACCTGCAGGATTTGATGCGATGAAGAAATATCCCTTATTTGTGGTGATACACGGGGGACCTGCCGGTTCCTGGAAAGATAATTTTGGTTATAGGTGGAACTATCATTTGCTCGCAGCACCGGGTTACGTACTGGTACTCACTGATTATACCGGCTCCACAGGGTATGGTGAAAAATTTTCGCAGGAAATACAGTATGACCCGTTCAAAGGACCAGCCAGCGAGGTTAATGAAGCTGCCGCTTATGCAATAAAACAATATTCTTTCATTGATGGAAATATCCAGGCTGCCGGTGGTGCAAGTTATGGCGGACATTTGGCTAACTGGTTGCAGGCTACTACCACACAATACAAATGCCTCATAAGCCACGCGGGATTGGTAAACAGTGAAAGCCAGTGGGGCACCAGCGATGCCATCTATGGAAGGGAAGTAATGAATGGCGGAGCTCCGTGGACACAAACGAAAACATGGAAAGAACAAAACCCGATCCGCTATGCTGAGAAATTTAAGACACCAATTTTAGTAACAGTCGGTGAACAGGATTTCAGGGTGCCGTTAAATAACTCGATCGAAAACTGGTATACATTGCAGCGGATGAAAGTGCCATCTAAACTGATTGTGTTTCCGGAGGAAAATCACTGGATATTAAAAGCTGAAAACAGCAGGTTCTTTTACCAGGAACTTCATAGCTGGTTAAAAAAATACATGCGCTGAGGCCACAACAATTACTTATTTATAACTTAAGTCAATGTCAATAGACAATAACAGGCTTTCTGAGACAGAATACGAACAAAACTTTGCCGACATACATCCTCCTTTTGAAACACAGGATGCAGCTTTGGTGGAAGCTGACAGGTGTTTGTTTTGTTATGATGCGCCCTGTACCAAGAGCTGTCCTACCGGCATCGATGTGCCCAAATTCATCAAACAGATATCAACCGGTAATGTAAAAGGTTCGGCACATACCATTTTATACAGCAATATCATGGGAGCAGGTTGCAGCAAAGTGTGCCCGGTCGAAAAATTGTGTGAAGGCGCATGTGTTTTTAATTTAATGGAGGAGGCCCCCATCCCCATAGCTAAACTACAACGGTACAGCACCGGAATGGCAATGGAAAATAAGTGGCGATTGTTTCAGCGAAAAGAATCAACCAACAAAAAAGTAGCTATAGTGGGAGCAGGTCCTGCGGGCCTTAGTTGTGCGCACATGCTTAGCCGTGAAGGAGTGGATTCAACCGTTTTCGAAAAGGAAAGCAAGGGTGGCGGCCTGATGACCTATGGTATCGCTGCCTATAAGGTTACCCCGCAGTTTTGCGCCGAGGAAGTGGATTATATAACTTCGATTGGTGGTATTGAAATAAAATACAACCAGGAATTGGGGAAGGATATATCATTGTCTGATCTGCAGAAAAACTTTGACGCAGTTTACCTCGGTATTGGTGTAGGATTGGCAAAGCGGCTGGATATACCGGGAGAAGAACTGGAAGGAGTAGCTGATGCGCTCACATTCATTTATGATATCAGGGATAAGGGATTTGATAAGGTTGCGGTTGGAGATAATGTTGCCGTGATCGGAATGGGCATGACTGCTATAGATGCGGCCACCCAGGCAAAAAGGCTGGGAGCGAAGGAAGTGACCCTGGTGTATAGGCGAACGGAAAAGGAGAAACCCTGTACACAGGTTGAATTGGATATCGCTAAAATGGATGGCTGCAAAATTATCTGGCTCTGTGCGCCAAAAGAGATAATTGGAGAGAGCGGCAAAGTAAAGGAGCTGGTTTGCAGTGTAATGCAATTGGGCGAACCCGACAGAAGCGGCCGACGCTCTCCGGTGGATACGGGCGAAACATTTACATTGAAAGTAGATATGGTAATAAAAGCCGCGGGGCAAATGCCCTTCGAAGAGTTAATACAAGAGAATGGAATTGAGAACAAGGGAGGCAGGATCGTATTAGGTCCCAACTGCGAAACTAATATCAAAGGAGTATTTGCCGGCGGCGATGCCGTAAATGGAGGTAAAGAAGTGGTAGACGCCGTACAGGCAGGCAAGGATGGGGCGAAAGCCATTAATGATTTTTTGGCCGCGAAATAATTCATTCCTGGCCATTTATGCATTCGCGGTAAAACATTTTATTTGTGTCCAATAGTGGCATTAAAACCAAATTACATGGCAGATATATCAGCAAATTTCCTCGGTATTAAATCTCCCAACCCTTACTGGCTGGCCAGTGCACCTCCAACTGATAAAAAGATCAATGTGCTCCGTGCTTTTGAAGCAGGCTGGGGCGGCGCGGTTTGGAAGACACTGGGATCACAGGTTAAAAATGTTTCTTCCCGCTATTCCGCCGTCAATTTTAATGGCACCAGGGTGATGGGATTTAATAATATTGAATTGATCAGTGACCGTCCCCTTGATATAAACCTTGTTGAAATTAAGGACTGTATTAAACTGTTCCCCGATAGGGCAATGGTTGTTTCCCTGATGGCGGACAATGACCGGGATAGCTGGCATGAGTTAATTAAGAAAGTAGAAGATACCGGGGCACATGGTTTGGAACTGAACTTCGGCTGTCCGCATGGTATGACGGAAAGAGGTATGGGCGCTGCAGTTGGGCAGGATCCGGAAATTGCCCGGATGGTAGTAGAATGGGTAATGGAAAAGGCAACCATACCTGTTATCACCAAACTCACACCCAATGTACATTCTTCGGTACCCGCCGGTAAGGCATGCGTGGAAGCCGGTACCAATGCTTTGTCACTGATTAATACCATTCAATCCGTAACTGGTATAGACCTGGATACCCTTGTGCCTAACCCGTATGTGGCGGGTAAATCTGTATTTGGAGGTTATTGCGGGCCGGCTGTAAAACCGATCGCACTAAAGATGCTGGCAACCATTTCCCAGGATCCAACTACCAACCGTGTACCTGTTTCGGGTATCGGGGGCGTTAGCACCTGGAGAGACGCGGTGGAATTCATGTTGCTCGGTGCGTCTAACGTGCAGGTTTGTACGGCCGTCATGAAACATGGTTTTAGAATTATTGAAGATCTCTGCGAAGGCCTTAATAACTGGATGGATGAAAAAGGATATAATTCCATTTACGATTTCATTGGCAGGTCGGTCGAAAAAATAACCCATTGGGAGGACCTTGATATCAATTATCATCATATAGCAAAGATCAACCAGGATAAATGCATCCACTGTGGCCTTTGTTATATTGCCTGTGAAGACGGCTCTCATCAATCCATTCATCTTGAATATGGCAAGCCTTATAACAGGTATACGGTCAAAGAAGAAGAATGTGTTGGCTGTAATCTATGCCAGCTTATTTGCCCCGTTACAGACTGTATCACCATGGAGGAACACCGGGTATCGCCGGAGTACCTCAACTGGAAAGACTACCAGCGTTTGGGTTTGCCATTAAATGACCATTAAAGAATAGATAATTGATAATTGACAATTCAATATCGCTTTCGTGGAAAACTACCTGCCATGAATACACGACCGCCACCAATTATAGATTGCGATCCGGGGCATGATGATGCGATCATGCTGATGCTGGCTTTTGGGAGCAAATTATTTGATATAAAGGCCGTGACCATTTCGGCCGGTAATCAGACACAGGAAAAAACTTTACGGAACGCTTTGCGTATCCTCACATTGATTGGTGAGCAGCCGCCTGTTTTCAAAGGCTGCGATAAGCCACTCTTCCGTGATTTGGTCATCGCGGCCTATGTGCACGGCAAAACCGGTATCGACGGAACTGACCTGCCCGAACCCGCATTTGAGCCAGGTGAAGGATCAGCAATACATGCAATTGGTAGAATTATACGCGACAATAAAGAAAAGATCACCATTGTTGCTACAGGTCCGCTCACCAATATTGCCGGGTTCTTATTATTATTCCCGGCGTTAAAATCCAAAGTTGAAAAGATAGTGCTGATGGGCGGAAGCATGAGCAGGGGTAATTATACACCCCTTGCAGAGTTTAATATCTATGTGGATCCTGAAGCTGCTTCCATTGTATTTAATTCCGGAATCCCCATTGTAATGTGTGGATTGGAAGTTACCCATAAAGCGCTTTTTTTTAAAGACGATATTGAATTGTTCAGATCCATCGGCAATAAGGCCGGTAAGGCGGTTGCAGAACTGGTAGATTTCTTTTCGGTATTTTACCGGCAAAACCGTCCTGAATTGGGTGGCGGCGCCGCATTGCACGATCCCTGTACGATTGCCTGGCTGATAGCCCCTTCCATGTTTCAGTCAAAGCCATGTCACGTAGATGTGGAATTATCAGGAAAACTGACTACCGGCGCCACGGTGGTCGATTTTTACAATCTGTTGAAAATTGAACCCAATGCGGAAGTGGTATATGATCTTGACAGGAAAGCTTTTGTAAAATTGTTATATGATACTGTTAAATCATTACCTTAGAAGCCGTTTAAATTTCATTGTATTCAACCCGGACTTTTGATCATTATGTTCGCCTTTGTAAACAATCATTTTTTAGAAGAAGATAAGGCAACCCTTCAGGTTGGCGACCTCGCTATACAACGGGGTTATGGAGTTTTTGATTTTTTTCGCACCAGGAATAATATCCCACTTTTTTTGGATGATTACCTGAATCGCTTTTTTAATTCGTCGGCAATGATGCGTTTACAACTCACCAAAAGCAGGGAGGATTTAATTGAGATCATTGATGAATTGATTAGAAAAAATAACCTCCCGGAATCTGGTATAAAACTGATCCTCACCGGCGGCTATTCTCCTGAAAGTTATGAGCCTGTAGCACCCAACCTCGTCATCACGCAGCAAAGATTGCCTTCACTCCCTCCGGGTTGGTTTACCACTGGTGTAAAAGTTATTTCACATGAATACCAGCGCGACCTGCCGGAGATAAAATCGATCAATTATTTAATGGGTGTCTGGTTACAGCAAAAGGTAAGGGAGCAGCATGCGGCAGATGTATTGTATTATAATCAGGGGATCGTTTCAGAGTTTCCTCGGGCCAACGTTTTTATGGTTACCCATGACGAAAAAATTGTCACGCCTTCCGATAATATTTTGCACGGCATCACCCGCAGGAAATTACTGGAACTCGCAGCAACAAAATATACGGTGGAACTGAGAGCAGTGAATATCGAAGAAATTAAGGGCGCCGCTGAGGTCTTTATGACGAGCACAACCAAAAGGATTTTGCCCGTTAACCAGGTGGATGATGCTGTGATCGGAATTGGTAAATCCGGGCCCATCACTGGATTGCTGAATACAGCCTTTATTAATATGGAAGATCAGGTATTGGAAGGAAATAATCAATGACTATAATGTCTTAATATTTGAATTTACCAGGCGGCTTTTTTTCTGTCGCTTTGGACCCGATAATCATCAAAAATATTCAGTTTCCTGTCTGTACCGGAATATTTAATTTTACAATCTCAATCGAGGATTCCATGCTCCGCTTTAAAGAACATCTCCGGGATAATTACCACCTTGCTGATAAAGATTGGGAGATTATAAAGGAATACTTTGAGCACTTAGACATCCGGAAAAATAAATACTTTGTGCAGAAAGGTAAAGTTTGCCATAGGCTGGCTTTTATTGCCGAAGGGTCATGCGCCTTTGTTTGCAAAGGGATAAAGAAGATATTATCTGCAACTTTATGAGCGAAAAGGGGTTTACCGGTGACGCTTTACCTCATATGCTCCGGCATGTGCCATTGGGTTAAATGGTTCAAACCTTCCGTATCTTAGGGTTATTGAACATAACCCGCAATTTTATAAATTTTTTATCAATCGAAACTAACATGAAAATAAACCTCTCCCGCCTTCAACAACATGTTGAAGCCATGAGCGAAATCGGAAAGATCGGAGAAACGGGTACCTGCAGACCAACCATGACTGCTTTGGAAAAACAGGGTTTTGAAATAGCCGCTGCCTGGATGAAAGAAGCCGGTATGAAGGCCCGGATTGACAACTTCGGAAATTTGATAGGTAGACTTGTAGGAATGGATCCCACATTACCCGTGCTGATGATGGGCTCTCACCTTGATTCTCAACCCTATGGTGGCCGTTTTGATGGCGTAGCGGGGGTGTTATGTGCCATTGAAGCTGTTGCAACCCTTACAGAAAATGGTATCAGACCAAAAAGAGGAATTGAGGTAATATCTTTCGCGGATGAAGAAGGCTGGCGTTTTAATAAAGGGCTTTTTGGCTCAAGGGGTATTTTAGGAAAACTGGAAGATGGGGAACTGCAAAGAATGGATAAAGATGGAATCACAAGAGAACAGGCATTGAAGGATTTTGGTTGCGACCCCGCGAGGTTCAATGAATCCGAATATGCCCCAGGAAGCATTTTTTGCTTTCTTGAATTGCACATTGAGCAGGGCCCCGTTCTGGATTTGGCTAACCAACCGCTGGGAGTTGTATCCGGTATCTCCGGCCCGCTCTGGCTTACAGTAAAACTTAAAGGCATGGCTGGCCACACCGGTTCTGTACCGATGGCGATTCGAAAAGACGCATTGTTAGGTGCCGCGGAAATAATCGTTGCGCTGAACCAAATCGCTACACAGGTTCCCGGAGCACCTACTGTAGGTACGGTAGGCACACTGAATGTATTCCCCGCTTCCCGCAATATTATTCCCGAAGAAGTAACTTTTACTGTTGACTTAAGAGATATTGATCTTGACAGGCGCAACCGTTATGAAATGCAATTGAGGGACCGTATCGAATTAATTACCCGGAAACATTCATTGACCTGTGAAATTACAGAAGATACGAACAGTGAGCCCCGGTATTGCGCCGGCTGGATAAAGAAAATCATTCATGCGGAATGCCTGGCAGCCGGACTGGATTCACCCGAATTAATGAGTGGTCCTTTCCATGATGCATTGGCTTTATCTTATGCCTGTGATTATGGTATGATATTCATACGTAGTAAAGATGGCATCAGCCATAACCCATTGGAATTTTCGTCTTACGAAGACCTTGCTTTGGGAGCGGAAGTTTTGTATGGAACCGTATTGCAGGTTCTGGAAAAATAAATCGGCACACGGTCGCTTTTGGGCTATGTCAAATGTTAAGCACAGATTTTTCCGCTGATCTTCATAATTGAAGGTTTATTTCTTGCTATTTTGTAGCTTTTTTTATTAATTTACAATAAGAAATAATCTACTTTCAATATTCAAAAAAGAAAGATTTTTTTATCAAATAATCTAAATTCTCCTCCCACCTATATGTGACCTTTACGAGACCTTTATGAGACCTTTTTGAGATGATACTACATAGATACTCCATACCTGACCCGTACCTGACCCGTGTCAAGCCCTACTTCTCTCCATAGTTGCCCCGTATCTTCTATTGCAAATAATCCGGCAGCCTGGATCGGGTAGGCCAATCTTTAAAATAAAAAGATCCTAAAGGCGAATGCCCCATCCACCGGTGACAATTAGATGCAAATTATTAATTAGCTGGAAGACACAATCAGCAAAAAGGTATATCCTCCTTTTGTTGAACTTTAACTAAAGACTTCCCAGGTTTTCAAAACCTGAGAGGCCTGGACGCAACTCGTTTTCTTTAGGTATTAAGCAGTAACTTTATACAAATGAAATGAATTGTAGTCAATGAATATTCCTGGTAGCGATATGGATAATGACAAGGCACAATATATCAGTGTTAAGAAAATAATTGGCGGCGAAATGACCAATATTGACGACCAGGTGGCGGTGGAAGAACCATTGCAAATTCAATTGGCATACAGTACCGCCAATGGCCGCATGCAAAAAAATATCGCAGTCACCATGCGCACCCCTGGCAATGATGAAGAGTTAGCCGCAGGGTTCTTATTTACGGAAGGTATAATTAAAAACAGGGCTGATGTATATGAAGTACAATGTTTCTCTTCAGATAAAAACAGGGTATTGGTTACCCTGTTTGAAAATGTTAACCCCTTGTTGAACAGTGCGGCCCGCAATTTTTATTCAACTTCCAGTTGCGGCGTATGTGGTAAAGCAAGCATCGACGCCATCAATGTATCACCTGTCTTTCTCAATAATGAAGATAGTATTCGTATTCCAGCATATCTTCTGCATGCATTACCCGGCCTGGTAAGAAAGCAGCAAAGGGTATTTGACAATACGGGCGGTATTCATGCCAGTGGATTGTTCACATTAAAAGGAGAACTGGTATTGATAAGGGAAGATATAGGCAGGCACAACGCACTGGATAAAATAATTGGCGCTGCCTTTTTAAAAGGGCAGTTACCCTTGAACCAAACGATTTTATTATTAAGCGGAAGGGCAGGTTTTGAACTCGTACAAAAAGCATTGATGGCAGGTATAAAGATTATTATTGCGGTAGGTGCACCTTCCAGTCTTGCTGTGGAACTGGCGAAAGAATGGGATATTACCCTGGTAGGTTTTTTACGCGAGGGGAAATTTAATATTTATGCCGGCTGGAAAAGAATTGAATTATGATTGACCATTGCGAATTGCGAATTGCGAATTGCCAATTGCCCTTTGCCCATTGACGATTGACCATTGACCATTCACGAGTTTACCGCCAGGCTGCGAATAAAATAAATAGTATGAAAATACGGATCAAAGGAAATTCATTAAGAATACGGTTGTCCAGATCTGAAGTGAATAAATTGGCGGTTGAATCTTACCTGGAAGAACAAACTTCTTTTAGCAACAGTTCACTGGTATATGCTTTGCAGGCCAGTCCGGCCGGAGATCAGCTGTCAGCTGACTTTAATAATAATAAAATAACCATGTTTGTACCTGAGACATTGATAAAGGACTGGCCTGTGAACACCATCGTTGGCTTCGAGGCCACAATGCCCTTAACCGACACCGGTACCCTGTATCTTTTACTGGAAAAAGATTTTATGTGTTTTGATGCAACCACGGAAGATCAAAGCGACAGTTACGAAAATCCGAATAAAACCTGTTGATAATGCCTGATGACCAAATGCCTTTTCCCAATGCGGAAAACCCGGAGAGATTTACCGGGTTTAAACCCGGCGTAGTTAAAAAGGTGGCGGCAGGAATACCGGCCATTTTTTCCGCTTTCAAACATGTGTTTGGGGAAGCAGGTGTATTCAGGGGCTTAAAAGCATTGAGCAGTGTAAATCAAAAAGGTGGGTTTGATTGCCCTGGTTGCGCATGGCCCGATCCGGATGACGAACGCAGCGCCATTGCGGAGTATTGTGAGAATGGCGCTAAGGCGATAGCAGAAGAGGCCACAACAAAACAGGTTAACGCCGCATTTTTTGCCGTCAATCCGGTACAGGAGCTTTCCTTGTTGACTGATTTTGAAATTGGCAGGAAGGGTCGCATTACAGAGCCCATGTTCCTTTCAAGAGGTGCCACTCATTATCAACCTATTTCATGGGAAGGGGCATTTAAAAAAATTGCAGATACGCTGAATAATCTGGCTTCGCCGGATGAAGCCATATTTTATACTTCCGGCCGTACAAGTAATGAAGCCGCTTTTTTGTACCAATTGTTTGTACGGCAATATGGCACCAATAATTTGCCTGACTGCAGCAATATGTGCCATGAAAGCAGTGGTGTTGCATTAGGTGAGTCATTGGGTATTGGTAAGGGTTCAGTGACACTGGAAGACCTGTATGAAGCGGAGGTAATAATGATACTTGGCCAAAACCCGGGTACCAATCATCCGCGAATGCTGACAGCTTTGCAAAAGGCAAAAGCCAACGGGGCCCTGATCATTTCTGTTAATCCATTACCTGAAGCCGGGTTGATGGGTTTTAGCAATCCTCAAAAATTAAAGGGAATATTGAATATCGGTACCACCTTAACCGATATTTTTTTGCAGGTAAAAATTAATGGAGATATGGCTTTGCTGAAAGCCCTTTCATTGCTGCTGCTTCAAATGGAACAGCGCGATCCGGGTACTGTTTTCGATAATGATTTCATTGAAAAAAATACCGAAGGTTTTCATGGTTATGTGGACCACCTGCAAAACCAACGCCTGGATGAACTGGTAAAAGCGGCTGGGATTGAAATGGCCCAATTAGAGGAAACCGCTGCTGCCCTGGCGGGCAAAAAAAAGATCATTGTATGCTGGGCAATGGGGCTTACGCAGCATAAAAATGCGGTAAATACAATTAAGGAAGTGGTGAACCTCTTATTGTTAAAGGGCAGTATTGGTAAGCCCGGAGCAGGCACCTGCCCGGTTCGGGGGCATAGCAATGTACAGGGTGATCGCACCATGGGGATCTATGAAAAGCCATCTGTTCAATTCCTGCTGGCCCTGCAAAGTCATTTTAATTTTAGCCCTCCTCAGAATCAGGGTTACGATGTAGTGGAGGCGATCAGGGCAATGCATGCAGGCAAAGCGAAAGTGTTTTTTGCGATGGGGGGTAATTTTTTATCAGCAACACCTGATACCCTTTTTACGGCCGGAGCATTAAGAAATTGTATACTCACCGTACAGGTATCAACAAAACTTAACCGCAGTCATCTTATACATGGTGAAGAAGCGTTGATATTGCCCTGTCTCAGCAGGTCTGATAAAGATATACTGAATGGGGAAGAACAATTTGTTAGCTGCGAAAATTCTATGGGTGTGGTGCAATCATCCAGGGGAATCCTGAAACCTGTTTCGAATCAGCTCCTTAGCGAGCCTGTTATTGTATGCAGGCTGGCAAATGCAACCCTGGGCAACCAGAGAAATATAAACTGGGATAAATACCTGCAGCATTATGATTTCATAAGAGAGGATATTCAACACACGATTCCCGGCTTTGAAGACTACAATAAAAGAGTAAGAAAGGCTGGCGGCTTTTATTTACCCAACTGCAACAGGGAAGGTTATTTTGACACCCCATCCTTAAAAGCACAATTTAATATTGCACCCTTGTATTTGCCGCAACTGACCGTTGATGAATTAATGATGATGACCATACGTAGCCACGACCAGTATAATACGACTATTTATGGGCTGGATGACCACTATCGGGGCGTACACAATGAACGCAGGGTAATATTTATGAACCAGCTGGATATGAATCATCGCAATTTGCAAAAAGGAGATATCGTGGATCTGTTCAATAACCAGGATGAAAAAGAAAGAATAGTACGCAGGTTTATTGTAATTCCATTTGCAATACCTGCTGGCTGTGCTGCCACTTATTTCCCTGAAACCAATGTGTTGGTCCCTATCGGCAGTGTGGCAGATAAAAGCAATACCCCAACTTCAAAACTGGTGGTTATCACGGTAAAGAAAAACGTCGGAATAGCAACCTGAGTCAATCGGACGGGAATGCCTGTACAGGTTGGGAAATAATCATAAAAGGATAATAACTATAAAGGATTCCTGAAGATTCCAGCGTGATTACCAGGCATTCAGATTCCAGCGGGCATCCCTGTAGTTTTTTACAAGTTTATGAGATGTCTTAAGTGACGCCTTTTGGAATGTAATCATTTTCCCGATGGTGGCATCTAATTCAGAAACCGATGCAAGGGCGGCGTTGTATGCCCTTTGTACGGTATCCTCCCCAAATTCACATGATTCCAGTATTGTTTGGCGGTCGCTCCCTGAAAAATTTGCTTTTATACCCATCCAAAAAAGGTAGATTTTTCCTTTCCCGGTATTACCTGTTGCTGCCCCACCACCTAATTTGGTTAATTCCTGTGTTAATTCGTCGGCATACATCCTGCTGTCTTTTGCCATGCTTTGAAAAATTGTGTGAAGGTCAGCATCAAGGTTCTTTGTCCCTTCAGCCGCCTTTTCATACCCGGTTACCCGGTCATTATTAATTTCTTTCAGATCATTTAAAACCTCAATTAACTTATTATTTATCATCATAATGTGTCTTTATGCAAAAATCTGCACTAAAATTATGCCAGAAAGGTAGCGGTTCAATTCAATGACCACGGTTCAATTTGGAAATCATGATGAACCATTGGGGAAAAATGCCCCTGGGGGTGCTTCCCAAAAATCATTTTTATTTTATTGATCCTCTTTAGTATCTTCATGTTCAAATAATTTGCAGCCATTAGTTTTTAACGCACAACAAGTTGTGTTGATAAACGATTAAAAAACAGTTGACTATGAAAGTTTCTGACATTTTGCAAGCCAAAGGAAGTAATGTTTATTCAATAACAAGCGGGCTAACTGTATATGAAGCCTTAAAATCAATGGGAGAAAAAAATGTTGGCGCTTTGCTGGTCATTGAAGACGATAAGTTATTGGGTATTATTTCTGAAAGAGATTATGCCCGGAAGATCATATTAAAAGGCAAAACCTCTCATGATACCCTGGTAAAGGAAATTATGACCGAAAAGGTGATATCAGTAGGGCCGGATGACAATATTGAGAAGTGTATGGAATTAATGAGTGAAAAAAAAGTACGCCATTTACCGGTTATTAAAGATGAGAAAGTTACCGGCATCATATCTATCACAGATGTGGTAACTGCAATTATTGCATCTCAAAAAGAAACGATCTCTCTTTTGCACGATTATATCTCGCAATAAATTGCAATGGGCAATGGGCAATGGTCAATTGCCCCTACACTACCCCCGCCAGTTGCAAACTGAGCTTACTGATTAGCTTATAGTCAATATTTTCTACAATAGCTTCCGGGTAAACGATCAGTGATACGCCATGTGCTCTCCACCAATCGTCTGCAAATAATTTTTCAGCATGAATAATGGCTACCAGCCAGCTGTATTGAAGGCCATTGTGCCATTCTTCGATCCATTCAAAATCTTCCTTATTGATTTTCTTAAAATCATCTACACTGATGAATACTTTTAAATAAAAATTATTGGTTAGTTCAGTATCCGTTTGATGGTATATTTTTTTATACTCATATTTATAATTGTAACGCAATGCGGAGATATCGCTCAGCACTGCGGAAGCGGTTGGAAACGCCCCTGCCCCCTTCCCTTTAAAAAAATGTTTGTCTGCAAAAGTACTTTCTGTCGTCACGCCATTGAATTCATTTTGTACATGATACAGATCGTCGCTTTCACTTACAAACTGCGGCAATACAAAAGCCGCGAGTTTACCGTTTTTGAGTTTTTGTGCATTGGCTACCAATTTAATGCTGAACCTTTTTTCCTTTGCTACGACGGCATCGGGAGTTGAAATGTTTTCTATTCCGTTAAAAATAAAACGGTCGGTTTTAGCAATCACGCCAAAGGAATGAGCCAGCAAAATGCTCAGCTTATTGGCGGCATCAAATCCTCCTATGTCCAGTTGGGGATCGCTTTCTGCAAAGCCGAGTTGTTGGGCCATCAGTAAGGCTTCATTGAATTCAAGGTGCTCATGGAAAATCTTGGTTAAAATATAGTTTGTTGATCCATTGATAATGCCCCTCAGGGATTGTAAAAGGTCATTGTCATAATATTCTTCCAGGTTGCGGATCAGCGGCATGCTGGCGCAGCAGGAGGCCTCATAGAGAAAGGGTGTCTGATATTGTTGTTGCAGAGCAAGCAATTCGTCAAAATGTTCCGCGATCATTTTTTTATTGGCACTTACCACCGCTTTCCCTTTTTGCAAAGCGGTTTTTACAATGACAAAGGCCGCATCCGCATCATCGATCAACTCTACAATTACATTGATATTATCATCATTCAATAATACCGCCGATTCCGTAGTAAAGTTTTCCGCTGCGATACTTCTTTTCTTGCCGGCATTTTTTATACAGATTTTTTTAATAGTTGATTGAAGCGTTGACGTATTGTGCAATACATCATACAACCCCTTGCCTACCACACCGAAGCCAAAAAGGCCAATTGTTAATTGTTTACCAGGTTCCATTGTTTCATTTTTATAATTTATTTGTTAATAATGTGTTAGCAAAGGTATTCAAAAACATTATCAGTCTTTATTGCATGTACGCTTCCCTTGCGGGAGTTAACGGCCGGCTAATGAATTTCTTTTTTTATCTTAGCAAAGTCGAAATAATCAAAAATATTAAAGTATGAAGGATATCCGGCAAACCCTGCAACAGTATTTCGGCTACAACGAATTCCGGCACAACCAGCAGGAAATAATAGAGAACGTTCTGGCAAAAAACGACAGCATTGTTTTGATGCCTACCGGTGGTGGCAAATCTTTGTGTTATCAAATCCCGGCCCTGATTTTTGAGGGTGTAACGATTGTTGTTTCTCCCCTGATTGCTTTAATGAAGGACCAGGTTGATGCACTTAAATTAAACGGTATTGCAGCCGCCTTTCTAAATTCTACACAATCCATATTTGAACAATCCGCAATTATACAGCGGATGAAAAAAAACCAGTTGAAATTACTATACGTTGCACCCGAAAGGTTATTGGGTCAGAATAGTTTATTGAATTACCTGAAAGATATCAACACATCCTTGTTTGCCATTGACGAAGCACATTGTATAAGTCACTGGGGGCATGATTTCCGGCCGGAGTACCTCGTCCTGGGTCAGTTGAAAAAGCAATTCCCCGGCACGCCGGTCATTGCATTAACGGCCACGGCCGATAAGCTTACCAAAATAGATATTATACAAAAACTGGAACTGACTAATTACACCATTTTTGAAAATTCTTTCAACCGGCCCAACATCAGCTATTTTATAAAGCAAAAGAAAAATTATTTACAACAACTGCTGGATTATTTGCAGGAGCATAAAGACG
>JBDTWP010000063.1:0-22540 GCA_040006615.1 Ferruginibacter sp. | reverse complement strand
TCTATGTGTCCTATGTACCTATGTGGTTCAAAATGTGTTCTATGTGTCCTATGTACCTATGTGGTTCAAAATGTGTTCTATGTGTCCTGTGTACCTATGTGGTTCCAACATCCCAAAAAAAATAATTTCTATATTGCGAATAAGTTTGTTAAAATTGTAGAATGATTATTTATGGCCCGAAAACATATTTTATTGCATAAGGCCGGCTCAATCATCGCATCATCCTTTAACTATTGCATTGATATCAATATAAAAATTAATGATCAGCGAAAAAGTAAAAATTCTTAATACAGAAATTCTGTCCGACAATTGGTACACCCTGAGGAAGTTCACGTACGAATTCTTAAAAAATGATGGTTCTACACAAATACATAGCCGGGAGGCTTATGACAGGGGCAACGGCGCAACTATCTTGCTTTACAACAGGGAACATAAAACAGTTATCCTCACCAGGCAATTTCGTTTACCATCATTCGTTAATGGTAATTCTTCCGGTATGCTGATTGAAGCATGCGCAGGCTTACTTGACAATGATAACCCGGAGGACTGTATTAAACGTGAAACAGAAGAAGAAACAGGTTTCAAAATTTCTGCGGTCCGTAAAATATTTGAAGCCTATATGTCGCCCGGTTCGGTAACAGAGATCCTGCACTTTTTCGTCGCTGAATATACCAAATCAATGAAGGTAAATGACGGCGGCGGTATTGGGCAGGAGCAGGAAGATATTGAAGTGCTGGAGATCGGACTCGACAAGGCAATGCAAATGATGGAAACGGGCGGGATCAAAGATGCTAAAACGATCATATTGCTCCAATATGTAAAACTCAATAATCTTGTGTAACCCATTTCTTTAGCTGGTTGGTTGTGGAGACCTGCTATGCAGACTTGGCTACAGGGTAATATTTGAAATAATAAAATTTTTTTACAATGATAATAGAAAACATGAACGAGCTTTTTACCGGCGATTTAAAAAAGCTCCGGCAGGAAATGGAGGCCTATGAGGATGAATTTTTAATCTGGGAAATTAAAGATGGAATTAATAATTCCGCCGGAAATCTTTGCCTTCATCTTATAGGGAATTTGAACAACTATATTGGAGCCATACTTGGTAATACAGGTTATGTCCGAAACAGGGATTTGGAATTTTCATTAAAGAATGTACCGAAAGTCCTGTTGATGGAAGATATTGATAAAGTGATCATTGTAATTAAGGAAACCTTCAGTAAATTAACGGACGAACTTTTAAATGAAAATTACCCGTCTGAAGTGCTGGGATTTCCTATGACAAAGTTGTACTTTTTAATGCATCTGCTGGCCCATTTGAATTATCATTTGGGTCAAATAAATTATCACCGGAGGATAATTACAAATATCAGAAAATAGGTACAGGCATTTAAATAGTAAAATAATGGATTAAACTTTTGAATCCCTGCCCGGTAATACTCCGTTCAGCCAGGGTGAATGATCAATAGTGAAATTGAGCACTCACCATTTACTTGTAACCTGGCTATACATCATTTGAGTTTTTTTATGAAGGTGCAAAAAGACAATTTCAGTAATCAGGCAGACTTATATGCCAAATACCGGCCCGGCTACCCGCCGGCGCTTTACTCATTCCTGTTTTCACTGGTGGTGAACAAACAAACAGCCTGGGATTGCGGAACTGGCAACGGGCAGGTGGCATTGGAACTATCTAAGATTTTTGAAAAAGTGTTTGCTACCGATATAAGCGAACAACAGATAAAAAACGCTGCTCAAAATGAGAATTTGTTTTATCATGTTGAAAGGGCTGAACATACTTCGTTTATGGATAACAGTTTTGATTTAATAACCGTGGCCCAGGCGATACATTGGTTTGACTTTGATCCCTTTTATAAGGAAGTAACCCGTACAGTCAAACCCGGGGGCATACTCGCAGTAATTGGTTACGGACTTATAAGAATCGATGGAGATGCTGATAAAATGATTGATGATTTTTATTATAACATCATCGGAACTTTTTGGGATAAAGAAAGGAAATATGTTGATGAAAATTATCAAACCATTCCATTTCCATTTAGGGAAATTCAGGCGCCTTCCCTGAACAATACTTTTCACTGGACAATGGAAGAATTGCTTGGCTATCTTGAAACCTGGTCTGCAGTGCGACATTATATGAAGGCGCATAGCCAAAACCCGGTTAGCCTGTTTAAAGAAAATCTTCAAAAAATATGGTCGCCCGGTTCAGCAAAGAAAGTGCAATTTCCGGTATTGCTAAGAGTAGCAAGGATAGACAAAGGGAACTGAAAATAGGTAACTATTAAATAAAGATTCAGGCATGGATAAAACACACCATTATTCTTTATCAGTAAAATGGACCGGCAACAAGGGGCCTGGTACCAGGGATTACCAGTCCTATGAACGAAGTCATATTATCCTGGTTGATAATAAAGCAGGTATAGCGGGGTCTTCTGATCCTTCCTTCCGGGGCGATAAAACTATGCACAACCCCGAAGAACTTTTTATCGCCTCACTGTCTGCCTGCCACATGCTTTGGTATTTACACCTTTGTGCTGATGCCGGAATTATCGTAACTGACTATTTGGACAGGGCAACGGGAACAATGGTAGTAGCATCCAATGGAAGTGGTAGGTTTACCCAGGTTCTATTGCATCCAACAGTAACAATAACCGATGAATCCAGGCTTTCAAAAGCAGACGAACTTCATCATACTGCAAACGAATATTGCTATATTGCTAATTCCTGTAATTTCCCCGTTCTGCATGAACCAGTTTTCATTGTTAATGGGATATAAGAAAATTATTTTTGCCCCGCACGGTTTCACTTCCCGAACCGAAATATTCGTAGGTTATCCTGTAGTTTCGTCCGAAGCCCACGCAATAAAAGATGATTGAATGATCATTACTTCTTCAAATCCACTTATCCCTTCCTGAGTGCTGGAATTATTTGATATTCATCTTCTTTTTCAGATTCTCATCTATTGCATCCAGGAATTCTTCTGTGTATAAATAATGTTCACCATGACTTACCTTATTACCATGTATACACACGGCAAGATCCTTGGTCATTTTTCCACTTTCCACAGTTTCAATACATACTGCTTCCAGTGCCAGGCAAAAGTCGATCAATGCCTGGTTGCCATCCGATTTGCCCCTGAATGCCAACCCCCTTGTCCATGCAAAAATAGAAGCGATAGGATTGGTAGACGTCGGCTTGCCTGCCTGGTGATCCCTGTAATGCCGGGTTACCGTGCCGTGTGCTGCTTCTGCTTCCATCGTGTTGCCATCAGGAGTTATTAATACAGAAGTCATAAGACCTAAACTACCAAAACCCTGTGCCACTGTATCACTCTGTACATCCCCATCGTAATTCTTACAGGCCCATACAAAATTTCCGTTCCACTTTAATGCGCTGGCAACCATGTCATCAATTAGCCGATGCTCATAGGTGATACCTGCGGCATCGAATTGTGTTTTAAATTCTGCCTGGAAAATGTCTTCAAAAATATCTTTAAAGCGTCCATCGTATTTTTTAAGTATCGTATTTTTTGTAGAAAGGTACAGAGGCCATTTTTTACTAAGGGCCATATTAAAGCAGCTTCTTGCAAAACCCATGATACTTTCATCAGTATTATACATCGCCATGGCTACGCCATCACCTTTGAAGTTGTATACTTCAAAATGATGTGGCTCGCCTCCGCCTTCCGGTGTAAAGGTCATGGTTAATTTTCCTTTCCCTTTGATAACAGTATCCGTAGCACGGTACTGGTCACCAAATGCGTGACGGCCTACAATGATGGGAGCGGTCCAGTTGGTTACTAACCGTGGCACATTCTTCATCACGATGGGTTCACGAAAAACTGTGCCGTCCAAAATATTCCGGATAGTGCCATTGGGGCTTTTCCACATTTGTTTCAGGCTGAATTCTTTAACCCTTGCTTCATCCGGGGTAATAGTGGCGCATTTGATGCCCACACCAAATTCTTTGATCGCGTTGGCCGCATCAATGGTAACCTGGTCGTTGGTCGCATCACGAAACTCCATTCCCAGGTCGTAATATTTAATATCCAGTTCGAGGTAAGGAACGATCAGTTTATCCTTGATGAATTTCCAGATGATCCTTGTCATCTCATCCCCATCTAATTCTACTACAGGGTTTGCTACTTTAATTTTTGCCATTAAGTATTTTGTTTGAAATTATTGCTAAAGTTTTTGCAAATTGTGTTTTATCGAAAATTGCTTTTACAGGTATTTTAAATCCTTTGACTACTTTACTGCTGATATCCCCTTGAATTAACTTTTCTTCCAGTTCATATTTTTTGTTTACCAATAAGTATTTCTCGATCGTTTTATGCTTTGGATCTATAATCCAGTATTCCTTTACGCCATGTAATGCATAATCTTCAAATTTTATACCCCTGTCTATTTTTTCTGTACTCCTGCTGATTACCTCTGCGATAAAATCCGGGGCAGGAAATAATTTCTGTCCCTCTTTAAATTTCCTTGATTTGGCAACGCTGAAGAAACAAATATCAGGTTCATAATTATTCCTGGTAAGAGCGATCATTAATTTTTCATGGGTTACCCTGCCCAATTTATATAAAACCGTATAAATATGCATTAATGAAACCAGGTCCAATGAAGTGCTTTCATGCTCATCGGTCACAGAGGATTGAATAATTACTTCGCCATTTATAAATTCGGCTTTCATGTCTTCGGTTACGAAGTCATAAAAATCCTTGCGTTTCTGTTGCTCTTCCTTAATATAGTCTTTAAGCTTTATAAAATGCTCCTGTAATATGGGAGATTGTATTAGCGGAGCCAGTATGTCAATCATCATTGTAAAAATTATTAACAATCAAATCTACAAAAAACTGCTGCAAGCTTCATAAATTCTTAATGATCTCATCCCCAAACTCGCTCGTCTTCAGCATTACACCCCCTTCATTAAATCATAAAAGTCAATGGTTCCTTGTCACTCATCTCTTTCAGGTTCTACTACAGGGTTTGCTGCTTTAATCTTGCTCACTGTTGCTTATTTGTAAATTTTAAGTGAAGTATATTTTGCAATATTATCGAAATCTCTGTCTATATGCAATACAGGTAAATTGAAATAAATACATAACCAGGCAATTAGTGCATCATTTGAGCTTCTTACTGTTATGCCTTTCGAACGCATTTTTCTATAAAGTTCAGCGGCGCCAAGCGCTGCTTCATAAGAATCGTAACTAATAAATTGAAAACCGAATAATAGACTTTCAACCATATCAACCATTTTCTTTTCTCTAACACCCTGCAAAACTTCCTGGGCAATCACCGGTAATATTATCAGCGCATTGGAATCCATAATTTCCATCAGGCTAAGCACAGGCGGTATTGAAAGTCCCCTAAAAAAATCTATCCATACACTGGTATCAACTATTACCTGGCGCTTCATCTTGAACGCATTTCATCAAGGTTGCCTTCCCATTTTACTTTGCCAAAGAGCGATTTCATTTTTTGCCTTTTTTGCAATTTTATATATTCTTCCAAAGCATGGTTTACAATATTCTTTTTACTTTTCATTCCGGCAAATTTCATTGCTTCTTTTAAAAGCTGGTCGTCAATATCAATATTTGTTCTCATACGATAAATTTTTCTATACACAAATATATTAAAATTTATACACCTTATAGATTCTTAATGATCTCATCCCCAAACTCGCTCGTCTTCAGTAATACACCCTCCTTCATTAAATTATAAAAGTCGATGGTTACAGTTTTATTGCGAATGGTTTTGCCGACCGAATTGGTAATTAATTCAGCCGCATCCCTCCAGCCCATATACTCCAGCATCATTACGCCGCTTAGAATGACGGACGAAGGATTCATAGTGTTGCTGTTGGCAAACCTGGGAGCAGTACCATGTGTAGCTTCAAATACCGCATGGCCGGTCAGGTAATTGATATTTGCCCCCGGCGCAATACCAATGCCACCAACCTGTGCCGCCAAAGCATCGCTTATGTAGTCTCCGTTTAAATTAAGCGTGGCGATAACCGAATAGTCCTGTGGCGCCAGCAGGGCCTGTTGCAGGAAGTTATCAGCGATCGCATCTTTAATAATTACCTTTCCGCCAACGGCGCATATTTTCATCTCTTCATTTGCCACCGCCTCACCACTTTCTTTTTTGGTGCGCTCCCAATGGTTCCAGGTATATATTTCGCCGGCAAATTCCCTCTCGGCCAACTCGTATCCCCAGTTTTTAAAAGCCCCTTCTGTATACTTCATGATATTTCCTTTATGCACGATCGTAACAGATGGGAGTTTATGATCAATAGCATGTTTAATTGCAGAACGTATCAGGCGTTCGCTGCCTTCTCTACTAACCGGTTTAATACCCAGCGAAGTTGATTCCGGAAAACGGATATTTTTTACACCCATTTCATTGATCAGGAAATTGAGTAATTTTTTTGCTTCCGGCGTGCCGGTCATGTACTCAATACCGGCATAAATATCTTCTGTATTTTCCCTGAAGATTACCATGTTCACCTTTTCAGGCTGCCACATCGGTGAGGGCACCCCTTCAAAATATTTTACCGGCCGCAGGCAAACATATAGATCCAGTTCCTGCCTCAGCGCCACATTCAAACTTCTCATACCGCCACCAACGGGTGTGGTAAGCGGACCCTTAATAGATAATAAATATTCTTTAAAGGCCTCCATGGTTGCTTCCGGCATCCAGCTTCCGGTTTCTACAAAAGCCTTCTCTCCCGCCAGGACCTCCTTCCACACAATCTTTTTTTCACCATGGTAAGCCTTCGCTACAGCAGCATTAAAAACCCTCACCGCTGCAGCCCATATGTCGGGGCCAATGCCATCGCCCTCAATAAAAGGGATTGTTGGCTTGTTGGGAACTAAAAGTTTTCCGTCCGCACCCATAGTAATTTTTTCTGCCATAAGTAATGATTTTTGCTATTTAATTATTGAATTACAAAAATAAGTGAAGTGAGCATTGGCAAAAATTACTTTTTGCAACTTGTTTTTATAAAAAACAGGAGCGGACTATAAGGTTTTTAAAGCCTTATAGTCCGCTCCCATTTCCCTGGATTTTTTATTGCATTCTTCTCACCCGGAAGCTACAGGTTACATTATAAGGAGTATTGAGAGGGGCACCTCCTGTAAAAATACCCGTAAAATTACCTGCCAGAAATTGACCAATCGCCCCAAACTCTGTTATGTTTACGGTAATGGGCGTAAGAATACTTGTAGAATCAGTTATTTGATTTGAAGAAAATGACATTAAATTCTGGCTGCTGTTAACAGCGATGCCCGTTTGGGTAAATGCCATGGTAGCAGAATTACCATTCGCACTACTCTTTAGGCGTGCATCGATATATATTAGCGGAGGATTAGATTGTGTATTGAGAAAAGAAATCAGGCTATCTGCAGGTGCAGTTATTGAATAGCTTGTACCGTTAACTGTATAATTAATAAATTCATCAATCGTAGTTCCGCAGGCCCTTAATACACCAATAGCATTGGTGCCGTTTAAAAGCGTCACTGTGGCCGGCAGGCCATCCTGCAAAGCATCAATATCTTCTGCTATAAATGTTACACCGGCGTTGTTTGCACAAAGCGTGGTGGAGAAACTAAAGGAGCCAGTGTTGTCGGCATTGTAATGATAATTTATGCCATCCTTCACCATAATTACAAATCCATTGCTTACGGCTGCATTATTGCAATTGACTATATTGCCTGTGATGGTTGCAATGCTTGAAGTTGACACTATAATATTGCCCAGGGCCAGATTAGCAGAAGTTGTTGAAAAATTTTGTGAATACAAAGCAGTGGAACAGTTGTACTCGCTAAATACCTCTAACAAAAGTTGTGCATTATCGGGTATTGCCCCACCCGTATAGCCTGAAGAATCCGTATAGCCATAACCAGCCAACTGGGGGTTGCCGGCAACAGATATTTTTACCAGGACATTTTGTACCGGGTTTCTCTTGGTATCAATAATAGTGCAATTAAATCTTACATACCTGGAAGGCACGTCACAATTCCAGTACGAAAAATGGTTTATATCGCCAATATAGCTATTGCCTGATTTTATGGCTTTGCCCTGTTCTTTCCATAAGCCCTGTGTTTCATCAAAATACCATAATGGAATGCTGGAGGGGGCGCCTCCTGCTATAGCGGACGGCAGCGGTATCGTAATAGTGGCCTTTTTACCACTTGCTATTTGCAATAATTCAGCACCAGATCCTGTTAATTCTATTGCTGCCATACCATAGGAGGCCAAAAATTTTATCGCACCTGCACTATCCAGTCCCCTTAAATCGCCTGGCATTGTACGGTTCAGGTCACTTGTAGAAGGGTCTATCCAGTGCGCAGCAACATTTACCTGGCCGGTATACGCTGCATTTGTGGCAGCATTTACAATTGCATTTGGCGGAAGGCTGATCGAAAGGCCATTTAAAATCGTAACGTTTCCGCCGGTCGCCGCATCAATAATGCCTCCATTGATTTTAGGGATCAGTTTTATCCGGAAGAAAACACTTTTTCCTTCTGTTGCAAGCCAGGTTTTGATGCCTTTAAAATAACCGGGCCGGTTCACAGTCACAACGGCTGCTTCTTTTACCACCTGCACGTTTTTTATCTCGAAGAATCCATATTTATCGGTTATAGTGTTGCCGGTTCCGGCAGTAACAACTGCACCAATTACAGCCAGGTCATTTTCATCGGTTACAAAACCAGCCAAAGAAGAGTTGACCTTTGCAGAAAAGTCCGGTATTACCGGGGTAAAGCCATTTGATTCTCCGCTAAATTCTTTTTGGCAGGATATGAAATTTATGGCCGATAGGGCAATGATTGCTGAAATATAAATAACAACAGTCTTTCTTGTACTCGTTAAGGGCATAGGTTTACTTTTTTTTGATAATAAAATACCAGGCAATACGGGTGATTGTTGTTGTAAAACTAAGCTTAGTGCCCGACAGGAAAAAATTATGCCAGGTCAATTCTGCAATTCACCCATTCTCCGTCGAACTGTACCTTGTCAAATTTTTTATAAAAATTGATCGCCGCCTCGTTCCAGTCCAACACCTGCCAGGCGATACCGCTATATTTTTTCTCCTTTGCTTCTTCAATCAATTTGTCAAATAATAATTTACCAACACCCATTCCCCTTAATTTTTCCGTTACCAGCAAATCTTCCAAATACATTCTTTGGCCCTTCCAGGTGCTGTACCGTATATAATAAATCGCAAATCCCACTACCCTTCCGCTGATCTCTGCAACAAAAGCCCACCAAACCGGCCGTTCCCCAAAGCCGCTATCCACAAAATGATCAAAGTTGACCGTTATTTCATCCGGGGCTTTTTCGTATACGGCAAGTTCCTCCACCAGTTCCATCATTCTATGGCAATCCTCTTTTACAGCCTCCCTGATAGTAATCTTCATAAAATTGGTTTGTAATGATCAGTTGTTCAGGATTTTCAAAATTCGCACAATCAATTCACATTTCTGCAGCTTTTTTGTTATTAAAAACATGGATTCTTTTAACAGCTTTAGAAGTTAGGGGCTTACCTTGCAGCCAATGCAGCAATATCTTCATCTACTTAAACATATCATAGAAACAGGTAATGATAAAAGTGACAGGACAGGAACTGGTACCCGGAGTATATTCGGTCACCAGCTTCGTTTCGACCTGGGCAAAGGCTTCCCCCTGGTAACAACCAAGAAGTGCCATTTAAAAAGTATCATTTATGAATTGCTCTGGTTTTTACAAGGCGATACCAATATATCGTATTTAAAAGAACATAATGTAAAAATATGGGATGAATGGGCAGATGAACATGGTAACCTGGGACCTGTGTATGGCAAACAATGGCGTAGCTGGGAGGGTGCAAACGGAGTTGAAGTGGACCAGGTTAAAGAACTTATTCAACAAATAAAAAATAATCCTGATAGCAGGAGAATGATTATCAGCGCCTGGAATGTGGCCGACCTGCCAAAGATGAAACTGATGCCTTGTCATTGTTTGTTCCAGTTTTATACTACTGCCCCTTCCGCATCCCCACCGCCTGGTGCGCATCAGTTAAGACGAAAGCTCTCATGCCAGTTGTACCAGCGTTCAGCAGATTCGTTCCTGGGAGTTCCCTTTAATATTGCATCCTATGCTTTACTTACAATGATGATTGCGCTGGTTTGCGATATGGACCCGGGAGAGTTCATTCATTCATTCGGAGATGTTCATTTGTACAACAATCATTTTGAGCAGGCAAACCTTCAATTAAGCAGAACGCCATTTCCCTTACCACAGATGAAGATTAACCCGGCCGTAAAAGATATTTTTGACTTTAAATATGAGGATTTTGAATTGTTGAATTACCTGTCCCATCCCGCGATTAAAGCGCCGGTAGCGATATAGAAAAACAACCAACCCTATCCGCCAAAATTGACTTTTTGTGAATTAGAATGGAAAGGGAATTTAAATGGCAGATTGTTATTACCTGGTGTTTTTTAACAAATTAAGAGATATTCGCTCTGACTATTATGACCGAAAATACAAATTTAAAAGCTACAAAAATTCACCCTTCGGGGGGTAGGGGGGTCGCTCTCATAGTTGCAGCTTCCACCAATAATGTGATTGGTAAAAACAACCGTTTGTTATGGAATTTGCCCAATGACCTCAAATTCTTTAAGAATACTACCTGGGGATTCCCGGTGATCATGGGACGAAAAACATTTGAGGCGATGAACAAACCCTTGCCGGGTAGAACAAATATTGTGATCACCCGGATCCCGGATTGGAAGGTGGATGGGGCTATAACCGCTTCGGATCTGGAAGATGCTATTCAAAAAGCCGGTGAAACAAATGCCAGGCAACTATTCATAATTGGTGGGGGTGAAATTTACAAACAGTCCATGCCAATTGCGGATACAATTTATTTAACAAGGGTGCACGCAGTTTTGGATGGAGATACTTTTTTCCCGGAAATCGCGGAAAGCGTATGGGAATTAGTAACCAATAACGATTTTCAGGCAGATGAGAAACACGCATTCGCATATTCATTCCAGGTATGGAAGAAAAAATAAAATCGCTGCATTCCTGATTTTTAATTCTTCATTTTTAATTCTTCATTTTTAATTTTCTTGTATAATCATTTTCAATTAATAAAAAAATACCTGGAATACTATCTCACTGCTTCCAGCGGTAAAGGCCATTGTGTGCATTCCCCGTTTGTATTTGATTTTATTAAAAATGTATTGAGCCATAAAAAACAGTATGATTGTTATACAGAAATTGAAAACCAAAGGAAAAAACTGGAAAAAAATAAGGACCTGATTGATGTAGAAGATTTTGGAGCAGGCTCAGGTGTAATCAGTACAAACAGGCGGGTCGTAAAAGACATCACCAACTCATCATTAAAGCCTAAAAAATATGCACAGCTGTTATTCAGGATGGTTCAGTATTACAAACCCGCAACCATCGTGGAATTGGGGACATCTTTTGGTATTACCACTTCCTACCTTTCCTTTGGGAATAAAAATGCGAAATTGTATACTTGTGAAGGAGCCGGTAATATAGCTGCGATTGCACGGGCTACTTTTGATTCATTACAAATAAAAAATATTGAGATGGTAGAAGGAGACTTTGCAAAAACGCTGCCCTTACTCTTTTCAAAAATTGGCTCGGTGGATTTTGCTTTTATAGATGGTAACCACCGTAAGGAACCTACCATACAATATTATCAGCAATTATTGAAACATTCAACGGCTTCAACCATTTTCGTATTGGACGATATACATTGGAGCGCTGAAATGGAAGCGGCCTGGTTCATCATTCAGCAGCATCCTGCCGTAACACTCACGATTGACCTTTTTTTCATAGGACTGGTTTTCGTCAATCCTGAATTTAAAGTAAAACAACACTTTATTATACGATTCTAATTTTAATTACCTTTGCGCCAATTATTTTTCTATGACAATTGGCGTCTTAAAAGAACCATCTCCTGAAACCAGGGTATCTGTTTTGCCTGAACACGTATTGATCCTCAAAAAATGGCATGTTGAAGTAATTGTTGAAAGTAATGCAGGCCTGACCGCATTTGCCAATAATGAAAAATATACAGAAGCGGGTGCAGTAATAGTTGACCGCTCCGAAGTACTGAAGACCGCTGATATCATTCTCTCTATCAATGAACCAGCACCACAGGAGATCTGCCTCTTGCACGCAAAAATAATGCTGGGAGTATACCAGCCATTATTTAACGCAGCATGTATGAGTGATTGCGCCGAAAATAAGGTGACTGTTTTCAGCATCGATATGATTCCCCGTACCACGAGGGCTCAAACCATGGATGTACTAAGCAGCCAGGCTAATATTGCAGGTTACAAGGCTGTACTTACCGCCGCAAATTTATTCCCGAGGTATTTCCCGATGTTTATGACTGCGGCAGGCAGCATCCCACCCGCAAAAATGTTGATATTGGGAGCTGGTGTGGCAGGCCTGCAGGCCATTGCCACTGGAAGGAGATTGGGTGCAGTGGTAGAAGTATTTGATACCAGGCCGGCTGTAAAAGAAGAAGTGATGAGCCTTGGTGGCAAATTTATAGAAGTAGGAGGCGCTGCGGACGCCAGCAAGGCGGGTGGCTACGCCGTAGAGCAAACCGAAGATTTTATGCAACACCAGAAAGCCAAAATTGCGGAAAGTGTTGCTAAAGCCGATATCATTATTACTACAGCCCAGATTCCTGGCAAAAAAGCTCCTGTATTAATTACTGCTGAAATGGTAGAAGCTATGAAAAACGGTTCAGTAATTATTGATCTGGCCGCAGCAACGGGCGGTAATACCGAACTCACCATAAATAATGAAACGATTATTCATCATGGCGTAAGCATTGTGGGCAATTCAAGCCTTCCCGCTGGCATGCCCAGTGACGCAAGTAAATTGTATGGTAAAAATATCCTGAATTTCCTGCAACTGATGGTTGGAAAAGAAGGGAAATTGTATTTGAATTTTGATGATGACCTTGTGAAAGGAACCTGTATTGTTCATGAAGGGGTAATTACAAATGAACGGGTACGGGCGGTAGTAAACTGTCAATAACAAATGTGAATGCCAATAGTGAATATCGACCATTCACCATTCACCATAATATTCAACCATGGGCCGCGGTCTGTGAACAAATAAACAACCTATGCAATCTATTTTAGATTTTTTCAGCAATCACATTGAAATTATTTACATCGTTATCCTTTCAGTTTTTTTAGGAATAGAAGTAATCGGACGCGTACCAAGTGTGTTACACACGCCTTTAATGAGCGGTGCGAATGCTATTCATGGTGTGGTCGTGATTGGGGCCATCATCGTTATGGGCAAATCTCAAACAGATAATTATCCCGCCCTTGTACTGGGTTTCTTTGCAGTAGTACTCGGCACTTTAAATGTTGTAGGTGGTTTTGTTGTTACTGACAGGATGCTGGAAATGTTTAAAAAGAAACCAAACCTCCGTCCGGGAGACCAGAATGGAAAGGTTTGAAGTAGGCGTAGGCAGTAACTCACTTTGTAGTGAAACTTCCCTATTGGGAATTAAGATTAAATTATAATGATCAGAAAGCCCGGCTGGCCGGAGGGTTTGGGGCATAAATTTATTAAAATGGGAATTCACATACTTACAATCTCTTATCTTATCGCTTCGGTTACTTTCATACTTGGGCTTAAAATGTTATCACACCCGGAAACTGCAAGAAGAGGAAACCTCGTAGCAGCAACGGGCATGACAATCGGTATCCTTGGAACCATTTTTCTATATCAGCATGATGTAGACGGCGGCAAAACCCATTTGAATAATATGGTGTTGATTTTTGTGGCGTTGGCCATTGGTGCGGTACTCGGTTTCATATCTGCCAAAAAAATACAGATGACGGCGATGCCCGAAATGGTAAGCCTTTTTAATGGTATGGGCGGGGCTTGCGCTATGTTGATTTCGCTCATAGAATTTAATCATTACCTGCATACTGCCTTGCCACCGGTTGGGGATATAATATTTCTAACCGAAGAGTTAACGACCGTTTCAATTATCGCTATCATTGCCGGTTTGGTGATCGGTAGTATCTCATTTGCAGGCAGCATTATTGCATGGGGGAAATTAAGAGGTGTTATAAAAGATATTTCATTCAAAGGTCAGCGTAATCTGAATATGATTTTTTTACTGGTCTTAATGGGAGCGGTGGCGGTATTTATTGTTAAAACTCCAATCACGGGCAATGAAGTGGGCGGATATTCAATGCCGTTCTCGGATGGGTCCAGGTCTTCCTGGGGTCTCAATTCTTTTCATATTTATTTATTTTATGGCATATTAGCTTTATCACTCTTATACGGTGTTTTATTCGTACTGCCCATCGGCGGCGCCGATATGCCGGTAGTGATTTCGCTTCTTAATTCCTTTACCGGGGTAGCCGCCGCCTGTGCGGGTTTTGTCTATGATAACCAGGCAATGCTTACCGGTGGTATATTGGTTGGGGCGGCGGGCACACTTCTTACCACCCTGATGTGTAAAGCGATGAACCGTAGTTTGCTCAATGTCATCATAGGTTCATGGGGAGGGACCGCCGCTGCCGCCGGTGCCACCTTAACTGATCATGGCGCTTATAAAGAAATTAGCTTAAGTGACGCGGCGATGGTAATGAACTTTGCCCATAAATTAATGATCGTTCCCGGCTATGGACTGGCAGTTGCACAGGCCCAGCATATCTGCCATGAGCTGGAAAAAATATTGGAGGAAAAAGGGGTGGAAGTAAAATATGCCATTCACCCGGTAGCCGGCCGTATGCCCGGCCATATGAATGTGTTGCTGGCAGAAGCGGACGTGAATTACGAAAAATTATTGGAAATGGAACAGGCCAATGACGAATTTAGAACCTGTGATGTAGTATTGATACTGGGAGCCAATGACGTGGTGAACCCTGCTGCTAAAAAAGATCCTGCGTCGCCCATTTACGGCATGCCGATCCTCGAAGTGGAACAGGCTAAAACAGTGATTGTAAATAAACGAAGCATGAAGCCCGGTTATGCAGGTATTGAAAATGATCTTTTCTACCAGCCTAAAACAAGTATGTTATTTGGCGATGCTAAGAAAGTATTACAGAATTTATGTGCGGAGATAAAAATGGTGTAGGGCTAAAACCTTCATGGTCAGCCGCCTGCCTGGATTGTTAGTTTTGTTTTTCCTGCGAAGGGTAAATTGAAAATATTTCTTTGGATTTAGACAAAAAGTTAGTATCTTGGTGTTACTGGAAAATTGTAGCTTTTTAAACAAAATATCCTTATTTCTTAAAGAATTTATTATATAAGTATGGGACAATTTCTCAAAAAAAGCCTACATCAAGTCCGGTTTTCTTCCACGTCTTGTCCACATTATCTCCACATTATCTCCACATTATCTCCACATTATCTCCACATTATCTCCACGTTATGTCCACGGCTCTCCCATACCTCTCCCTGGGTTCTTCCTACCCTCTCCCGTGTTTCCTCCCATTTCGCAGATATGTTCCAATCAAATAATGCTCCTCCTGCCCAATTCTTAAATTTAATATAATATTTTGCTCCACCACACAACTATTGTGTATTAAATTTAATCGGCCCTTCCTCTGATGGCCACTTTATTCAAACATGATGAATTCTGCCTGTGGGCAATATTTTTAATCCTTCACACGGAAATGTAATAATTTTGCTTCTTTAATCAACGATAATTGCAGGTTCCACCCTCACTCATAAATTCTTTAGCCGGTTTAAAGGGCTTTAATGAAGAAGCTTTCAAAAGAGTGCATTCCTCCGGCAGGCAGGTCACTTCGATAAGGTTTAATCCTGCTAAACTGAATGGCGGTTCTGCAGCCACGCTTTTTGACGGAAATTTGGATGGGAAAATTCCGTGGAGTTCCAACGGGTATTACCTTACCTCACGCCCCTCCTTTACATTGGATCCCTTATTTCATGCCGGCGCTTATTATGTACAGGAAGCAAGTAGTATGTTCCTGGAAGAAGCAATAAAACAAATGGCTGACCTGACAAAACCATTGCGAATTCTGGATCTTTGTGCAGCGCCTGGCGGGAAATCTACATTAATTCAGTCTGTCATCTCTGAAAAAAGTTTATTGGTAAGCAATGAGGTCATCAAAACCAGGGTTAACGTTTTAACAGAAAATATTACCAGGTGGGGTGGCTCCAATGTGATCGTTACCAATAATTATCCAAAAGATTTCCAAAGGATGCCGGAATTTTTTGACCTGGTAATAGTTGACGCCCCCTGCAGCGGAAGCGGTTTATTCAGAAAAGATCCTAAGGCAATTAATGAATGGAGTGAACAGCAGGTTGAACAATGCAGCCGGCGACAGCAAAGCATACTGGCCGATATTTTACCCGCCTTAAAAGAAGGAGGATTATTAATTTATTCCACCTGTTCATTTTCAAAAGAGGAGAATGAAGAAATTTGTGACTGGTTCATAAAAAATTATCGATTATCATCTGTCAGTTATCAAATAAGACCGGAATGGAATATTATAGAAACAGTCTCTCCGGAAAAAAACGCTTACGGCTATCGTTTTTATCCGGATAAACTGAAAGGCGAAGGATTTTTTATCGCTGCTTTTAAAAAAGAGAAATTGGATAATGAGTTTCGAAAGGAAGCCACAGCAAAAGGGGGAAGTGAAAAGGTTACATCCAAAGAAATTGAAGTGGCAAAGCCCTGGTTAAAATCTGGCGGGGATTTCTTTCTCATAAAACATAATGAAGAATTGTTTGCAATACCCATTCACCTGGAAAAGGATTTAATGGTTATCCGTTCTGTACTCTATATAAAAAAAGCAGGCGTAAAATTGGGTACTATCATACGCGATGAATTAATTCCCGCTCATGAACTGGCACTAAGTACCATCATCAGTCCATTCATTCCTGCTATTGTGATAGATAAAGAAACAGCCCTGCAATACTTGCGAAGGCAGGAAATAAAAGTCGATTCCGATTCTAAGGGATGGGCATTACTATCCCACCGGCAATTAAACCTCGGGTGGATAAAGGCTTTAACAAATCGTGTCAATAATTATTATCCCAAATCGTGGCGCATACTTAACAAATAATGTCATTACTAAAATGACTGTTTATTTTTGTCAATGGTAAATGCTCGGTATCGCCTCAGTAACCAACAAATTTACTCATCTTTGCAATGAAAAAATTATCAGCATATGAAGCGCTTATTGGTTGTATTATTTTCTATGCCATTCTTTGTGTTTGCACAAAGCAAACCAATTGTGATAGAAGGGGTTTCTCCAAATTTATATGTTAGCCATACGGTGGCACCAAAGGAAAACTATTATAGTATTGGACGAATTTATAATATTAGCCCTAAAGATGTTGCTCCATTCAATAATTTAGTGTTGGAAAATGGACTAAGTCTGGGCCAGACAATAAAAATTCCATTATCAACGGTTAATTTTGCCCAAACCGGTATTGCTGCCGCGGATGAGGTTTTTATTCCTGTTTATCATACCGTTGCGGGAAAAGAAGGATTATATCGCATCAGTACTAATTACAACAAATTACCGGTAGAAACGCTGAAACAGTGGAATAATCTGAAAGGTGATGTAGTAAGCAATGGTACTAAATTAATTGTAGGATACCTGAAAGTAAAGAAGGATTTATCTCCTTTGGCAAATATGTCAAAGGCTAAGCCGGCTGAAAATATTGCTAAAGTTGTGGATGATCCGAATTCCCCAGTCGCAACTAAAGGAACAGGTAAGCAGGATCCATCCAGTGAGGCATTGCCACCAGCAGCAAACCCCATAAAGGAAAAGCCGCCTGTGCCTGAGAAAATAAAGAAGGAGCCTGCTGAAGATATAGTGGTGAAAGAAGTTTTACCTGTTAATAAAATGCAATCTCCTGCAAACAGAAGGAATTTTAATGGGGGTGTATTTAAATCGGATTATGAAAAACAAACACATGATAAGGACCTAAGTGGTGAAACTGGTGAAGCAGCTGTTTTTAAAAGCACCAGTGGTTGGGAAGACGGGAAATACTATTGCTTACACAATTCCTCGTCACCTGGCACTATTGTAAAAATCACCAATACTTCTACGGGAAAAAGCGTTTATGCCAAAGTGTTAGACCTCATACCGGACATACAACAAAATACAGGATTACTCGTACGCATTAGTAATGCGGCTGCAGAGGAATTGGGCGCGGCCGATACAAAATTTGGTTGCACACTGAGCTATTCAAAATAAAATGGTTTGTATGGCTGGGGATAGTTCTATGCGATGTTAAAATAACATCCGGAAAGTTTTCCTCTTTACCATTTTAAGAAATGATAATTTCAATATCCGGCTTTTTAGTGAAAAAGGGGATATTTATTTTGATGGTACTCTAAATAAGTTAAGAGAAAATGATGGTACCGCCTGGAGAGATTGCTGGTAATTTTGTAAGTTATTTGTAATAAAGACCCCTGTGTTTATGGGGGTCTTCATTCGGTTAATGTTGAATAAACTATGGAAATATACCTAATTGTACATAGCTTGTTGCAACCTTGTTAATCGCACTTATATAAGCTGCTGTACGCATATCCGGTATTTCAGGACTGCTGAGCCAGATATGCATAATTTCCCTGGTTGCATTGATCATAGTTTCTTCCAATCCACTGTGCACCAGATCTATCTCTTCAGCTCCGTGCATAATCAGCAGCCTTTCTTTTTCAATTACGGTTTTGCCACTCAATTGTTCCATCTGGGCTAAAATGCGGCTATTCATATTTTCCGAAAAGCGCTTTTCCATACGGCCATAGCGCACATGACTGAGGTTTTTCAGCCACTCAAAATAGCTTACCGTAACACCACCGGCATTCAGGTACATATCCGGTATACACAAAATACCCTTCTGTATAAATATTTCATCCGCTTCAGGGGTGCAGGGACCATTAGCCGCTTCACCAATAATTTTCGCTTTTATCCTTTGGGCATTGTCACCGTTGATAACATTCTCAAGTGCAGCAGGGATCAGGATATCACATTCCAGTTCCAGCGCATCGGAATTGACGGTAAGGTTAGTAGCTCCAGGGAAATTTAAAATAGAACCGGTTATTTTTCTGTGTTGAAAAACTTCTTCTTCATTCAGTCCCGCTGCATTATAGATGGCCCCCTCGTATTCAGCCAGGCCAACTACCCTGGCGCCATGCTCCCGAAAGAATTTTGCCGCATGATATCCTACATTCCCTAAACCCTGAACTACCACTTTTTTTCCTTCTACTCCCAATGTCAATCCAAGCTTATCCATTACCACATGCATATTACATACTTCCCTTATTCCAAAAAAAACCCCCAGGCCGGTCGCCTCCTTACGACCACGAACGCCACCTTGTGTCACCGGCTTTCCGGTTACACAGCCGGCCCCGTCAATTTCTCCGGGCTTCAGTGACTGATAGGTATCTGAGATCCATGCCATTTCTCTTTCGCCCGTTCCATAGTCTGGAGCAGGTACATCGATGCCTGGCCCGATAAAATTCTTCTTGACCAGTTCGGAGGTATACCGGCGGGTGATTTTTTCCAGTTCATATGCTGAATATTTGTGGGGATTAATCTTAATGCCTCCTTTTGCTCCTCCAAAAGGGACATTCACAATGGCACACTTATATGTCATCAGCGCAGCCAATGCCATAACTTCATCCTGGTTAACTTCATCACTAAAACGAATACCGCCTTTGCAGGGAGATTTGTGCTGACTATGTTGTACCCGGTAAGCCTCCATCACTTCAATGGTGCCGTCATCTCTTTTTATTGGGAATCGCATTCTGTAAACACTGTTGCAGGCTTTAATTTGCTCTAATAAACCAAAATCCCATTTTGTAAACCGGGCGGCCTTGTCAAAACTTTTTTCTACACTTTCAAAAAAACTGTACGGGGTTAATGCTGACATAAATATATATTAAATTAGGCAATCGTATTAAAAAAATAGCAACTCGCAGGAAGCTATTTGTTTCGGTCCCCGCCGGAACCCCAGGCGTTTATCTTCAAAAGTCTAAATAATGAAATGAATCGGGTACTTATTCCCTGGCACATGGGCAATAGGTAACAGATGATAATTTTTTAACAGGCTTTTTTAATCAACATGACTTTCTGTCTTTTGTTGCAGGACCAGATTGAATTCCTGTCCCACCACGACATCACGCTGGATGCTCCTGTCCTGCATATCTATTCTGATCCCATTCTATTGAAGCCCGTCAGCTTGTACAAATAAGTCTGTAACAACGCTTCTAAAAGGCCCCCGGGAAATTGCGTTGGGGTTAGAATTTATTGTTTGTCTTCTATCTTGGCTATCTTTCTGTCAATACTTACAAGGTATAAAATAAGACCTGCCAGGATGGTGATACAGATTGCCAGCACCACATATATTTTGTCGTTACTGCGCATAGTGCCTTCAATGATATCATTGCTTTGAGCATAAATACCGGTACTGGTAACTAAGCCACCCGGCAATAACAGTAAAGTGTAAACCCTATTTCGCATTGATTAAATTTTTATCCCTGATTAGATATAATCTTATTTTGAGTGTGCTGATCCAGGTGCCCAACAAAGTCCATCCGATTACCGCCGGCCAGAAAACAGTCCGCATCATAGGATCAAGATCCGTTCCGATCAGGCCGGGATTACCTTCTACACCCTTCCCTCCCGGATGCAAAGATTCCACCATTCTTGGTAAAATCATAATGAGGGGGATATAAATGAAATAGGCAAAGATGTTGTACACAGCGCTTACCTTGGCGCGTTTATCAATATCAGGAACAGCATTGCGCAATACCAGGTAGGCAAAATAAATCAACAAAGCGATGGCCACACAAATTTGTTTTGGATCATTACTCCAGGGTTCACCCCAGGTGTAAGTTGCCCAAATGGCACCGGTTATCAAGCCAAGAATTCCCATCAAAATACCGGTTTTAGCAAAAGAAGCTGCATAAATATCATACCGGAGATCAGGCTTTCGAAGGTATAAAATAGAGTAAACAAGCGATGCGCCAAACAGGATGATCTGACCAAACCACATCGGTACATGAAAGAAAAGATTACGAATGGTTTGTTTAAGGTTGCCAACATCCGGAACTTTAATTAGAAAACCTGCGGTAAATGTATAGATCAATAATACCACCGCCAATATTTTCCACCAACTTTTTCGCATATAAATACTAATATGGATGCAAAATTAAGGGAAAGAAATTGTCATACAAATAGTAAATTTTTTTTCTGCGTCCCGGAAAACCGATAACTTAAAATTGCAAGTTAAATCGCAAGTTGAAGACCCTGGATGATTACCTGTTTTTATGATCTCCAGGCTCTGAAGAAATACATGTATTCAATGGTGAAAATCACCAGCAATATCCATTGAACAATTACGATCAATCTTTCCACAAAAAAGGGAATAAGATGATGGAAAGCGCTATCACCATTATATCCAGTCCGGCAATTAATAAAGATAATTGGAGCAGTGCTCCTTCCCTGAACACTTCACCAAACGCAGACTTGGAAAGCCTGGTAAGTAATAATAATTGTGGTATGATCAACGGAAATCCGAGGATCGCCATTAATGCAGCGTTTTGTTGTGCCTTGGCAGCAATTGCCGCAAGTAAGGTGAATACCAGGCTTAGACTTATTCCCCCAAGGCAAACAATTCCAGTAAATTTTAAGGTATTGGATAATGGGTTTTTTAATAAAACAAAGAATAACCCCAAACTCAATAGGCTCATTATCAACATCAATATTACATTATAGATCATTTTCGCTATGATAAACGCTTTGGCTCCTGAAATTGAGTAGAAATACAACATGCGCCCCCGACCTTCCTGCAAAAAGCTTTTTGCTACAGCATTTACACATACAAATAATTGAATAATCCAGAACAATCCATTCCATACTTCCCCTTCAGGATTATCGATCGAAAGTTTTAATACAAAGATGGTGGAAGCTACATATAATAAAATACCATAAAAACTATGCTGTTGCCTTAATTCAAGCAATATATCTTTTTTTAATAAGGCAAAAACTGTTTTAGTCATTATAAAGGATTACACATATCTTGAATGTATGAAACATGATTTTGATGTATGATTTTTTGAACTGCGAATCACCGGTTGGCCTGGTTACACCGGATGTAATTTCCCGCCCTGTTAGAAATCAAATATTCAATATTGAATAACCCAACCCAACCTAAAACCCCAAACCCTAAATAGTAAACCCTGAACAGTAAACCCTGAACAGTAAACCCTGAAAAGTAAACCCTAAACAGTAAACCCTAAACAGTAAACCCTAAACAGTAAACCCTAAATAGTAAACCCTAAACAGTAAACCCTAAACAATAAACCCTAAACAATAAACCCTAAACAGTAAACCCTAAACAGTAAACCCTAAACTGTAAACCCTAAACAATAAACCCTAAACAGTAAACCCTAAACAGTAAACCCTAAACTGTAAACCCTAAACAGTAAACCCTAAACAGTAAACCCTAAACAGTAAACCCTAAAC
>JBDTWP010000062.1:0-22554 GCA_040006615.1 Ferruginibacter sp. | reverse complement strand
CTCATTGAGAGACGTTGCTGGGAATAATAGTTTTTCTTAGCAACGTCTCCTGCCAAGCCTGTTCCGAAAGCCAGGGACGTTGCGTATATCGGAGTAACAATTTCATCCTTCAACGCAACGTCCTCGGCTTGGCAAAGGCTCATTGAGAGACGTTGCTGGGAATAGGGGCAAGGGGCAATAGGCAATGGGCAATGGGCAATCGTCAATGGGCAATCCTCAATCCTCCATCTCCCCTCATTTCCTCGTAATATCCCTCACCTGCTGTTTGATATCATCCATTTCAAAGATCTGCTTCCAGTTATCTTTGAAAAGAATGGGCTTTGCTCTTTTGCTGATCTTATAAGCGGCATCGGAGAAACTGCCATTCACTTCTTTGAACAAAACCGCTATCTGTATCCGTAAATGACCAAGCACAAAATCGCGGGCGGCAGCTTCCGGAACCCCAAGCTCCAGGATGCGGTCGTAGCCTTCCTTTACAACCTCCATACAGGTTTGGGCAAGGGTTTCTACCATCGCCGGCTCCAGTATGGCCATCTGCTCCATGGTTATACGGTGTGAATCTTTTACCGGGCCATACATATCTTTCGCTATTTTTTCGCCCAGGCTGAAATGTTCCTCACTGCCATGCATAAGCGCTACTACGATTGATTGTTTTGCTGATACCCCTCCATAAAAATCCCTGAAGGCAGCTTCCGTATTTTCCCAATTGAATACAGAGGGATGGCAGGGGTGGGTGATCACATAGCCAAGCCCATCCCTGTGACGGATCACCCCATCCAGCGGGGCCGCGGGGTCCAGCGTCATCACGAGTGCTCCCGGCTTCATCAGTGGAATCACCTCTTTGGAAACGTCACCGATGGTTGTATCCGGTACGGCGAGTATCACTACATCCGCAACGGGCACGGCTTCATCCTGGTTGCCCGGTTGTACATTCCGGTCCTTAAGGTTCCGGATTCCTTTTTCACCTATTTCAATGTAATGAAGATCATACCAGGGACATTTCAGAAAATTATCAGTAAGCCGGCAACCCATTTTGCCACCAGCTCCGATCAATGCGATTTTTATCATTTGATTATGTTTTTTAGGTATTCAATACTTTTATCTACCCAATGCTTTTCCTTCAGCAGGGTCTGTTCCGGTTCCAGCCCTGGATTTATCCAAAGCTCCAGCGTCGCGGTTTTACATTTCCCTGTATTGCCCAGTTCTCGTATCAGCCAGGGAATATCAAGCATCCCATCGCCTGCAGCCGTGCCTTCAACAATGAATCCCATTTTATGATCAACCCTTTTCACGATAAAATCCTTAATATGCAGGTTAACGGTGAAAGGGGCCAGTATATCCACCACCTCCCTGATCCCCTCTCCTGCACCAATTGAATTGGCAGTATCAAGGCAGACACCAATCAATTCCGGATCTGTTGACTGGATGATATTTTTAAGTGCCATGGCAGGGAAGCGGTCATGGTTTTCAATAGCCAGCATCACCTGTTCTTTTGCAAGCAGGGGCAATACTGACCTGGTAATTTCAATAACTTCAGGGACTTCCGGGTGAAAGCCAACATCGTCAATCACCATCCTGACGAACTTCGATCCCAGCGTTTTCGCGATCCGGATATACTGTTCGATATTTTCTATGTTCAGGCCTCTTGTGCCTACTTCAATCTGCACTTCTGAACGGGCCGCACATACTTTCAGCTCATTCAATTCACCATGATTCAATTTGTGTAAAGGGAGGTTATCGCCATATTGTACAGAGCCGATTTTATTCAGACTGGCATAATCTATAAGATCCTTCGCAGTTAACTTATTACCCCTGGCAGCATCATATATGCTAACCGCCCATGGGAAAGAATATGACCCGATTCCTAATAGCATATTCGTTAATTTCTTTCTGTAAAATTGGAACAAAGGTCGCAAAAATGGAGGACACTCAAAAGTTTTACGCAGTTTCTGAACGAAGTGAGGATTTCTTACTCAAGTAAATTATTAAGAAATACGGGGTATTCCATCACGGAAGTCTGCTTCGAATCCGGATTTAATGAACTTTCCTATTTTACCAGGCGAGTTCTGTTTTAACGATATACACCAGTAGAAATAACCCGTTGCAGAGCGAGATAGTAACAGCTAGTCCCCCGTTATTGACTTCCCGGTTTATATGGGTGTAATGAGGGGGAAAGCGGTGTTAGACCCGTGTTAGGTATGGATTAGCCCAGGGGTTCCTCAGGGGGAGCCTCTCATAAAGGTCTCATAAAGGTCTCGTAAAGGTCTCGTAAACCTGGGAGAGAAAAATGCAGCTTTTTGATAAAAAAATCAGGATGTTTGTATTTTCACACCAAAGATTTCTCTCATTGTAATTTAATAATAAAGCTACAAAAAACCAGGAATATTTCCTTCAATAATGAAGATAAGCCGAAGAATAATTGTTCAATTTAGTCCCGGCGGTGCTTTCACACCAGTTGACTCAATTAGGAAACAATCCATGAAAAACGCGGCCTCATGTAACAGCCATGATTTTTATGGCTTCATTTCAAAACGACAGAATAGTAAACAATCCTATCTTTTCATCCCTTCCCCGCAATTCATTTTCCCCCAATGACTTAATTTGAAATTGACCATCAAGCCGCAGTTTTTTCATCAAATGATCAGATATAAGTATGTCGACATTATAGGCATTGCAAAGCCCCTGAATTCGGGCAGTTGTATTAAGCACGTCACCAGTAAAGATGATTTCTTTTTTGATAACACCTATTTCGCCGGTAGTTACTTTCCCAAAGTGAAAACCTGCCTTGAATCCGGGTAGTAAGCCGAATTTTTCAATGTATTTCCCGGATTGTTTTTTGATAGCCGCTTCCATGGCGAAAAAACATTGAATGCAGTTATTGTTATGCAATCCATTCTTTAGCTTCCATGATACAACAATCTCATCACCCACATATTGATAAATTTCTCCTGAATATTTGATAATTGGACCAGATAAATCGGAGAAATACGCTCTTAGCATTTCGAAATATTTTACATGGCCGATATTTTCAGCGATGGTGGTGGAAGATTTCATATCTAAAAACATGAAAATTCTTTCCTCCTCTGTTGGCGTATGGTATTTCCCTGTGAAAAAATTATTAAGAACACCCTGGCCAAGGTTTTCGCTTACTTCCGTATAAAAAAGGGAAACGCCAATGATCGCAGCGATATATACCTCAACGCCCCAAAAAGCAAAACTTGAGAAAAATGCCCAAACGTTATTCAACACCAGTGTATTAAAAATAGATGTCTTAAGTTCAAAGGCGTTATAAATAAGTGTGTTTAACAAAAGAAACGAAATAATTATTCCCAGGTAGATTATAGTCTTAAACACAATCTTTTGGAGGAAACTCTTTTGGAGGAAAAGCTTATAGAAATATAGTATTTCAATTGTTCCAACCAATAGCCCTAATACAAACGCAGTAATAGCAGTAATAAAAACGGTCTTGCCAAAATTGTACGGATTCCCTGTAGAAGGGTAATTATTAAGATCGCCAAGAAGCCCCCTTTCGAGTAAGGAATAAACAATGCTAAATATCAGCCAGATCAGGCCGAATGGAATAATCCTGTTGATATTTCTTTTGGTAACCGGAGATATCATCGTTGAAAATTTTAGCAGGCGTTAGTTATAGGTTTAGAATTGATTCAATTACAATAACTACAAGGAATATTTTGTTGATCAATAACCTGAAAGGGAAGTTAATTTTTTTTGTTGACATCGATCCACGGCAGCGAATAAAATCCGTGGAAAAATAAGATATAGATTGGCTCATTATTACTATCAACCTTATTGCCTGTTAATCTTTTAGATGTATACCTTTATACCGATTTTCAAATTAACATCCTTTTAATTTTCTAATCTTCTTCCTTAATCATGAAAAAATTCCTGGGTATAGAAATTGGTGGTACGAAACTTCAGATCGTCGGTGGAAATGAGCATGCCGAAATAAACCACAGGATTTATTATTCAGTCGATCCTGCGGAAGGGGCTGCAGGAATCCGCCGCTGCGTTGAGGAAGCATTACAGTATTGGAAGGACAAGCCTTTAGACGGTATCGGTGTTGGCTTTGGTGGCCCGGTTGATCACAGAGCCGGCAATGTCTGGACTTCTCATCATATCGGGGGGTGGACAGGGTTTGCCCTTGCGGATTGGCTTGGTCAGCTAACGGGTGCCCCTGTGGTTATTGAAAATGATGCGAATACAGCCGCTCTCGCTGAAGCCTTGTATGGTGCTGGCCGGAGTGATCCCATTGTTTTTTATGTTACACTGGGAAGTGGAGTTGGAGGCGGGCTGGTGATCAATCAAAGAATTTATCACGGCATTTCTCCGGGGGAAGCCGAATTTGGTCATATCCGGCTTGATAAAACCGGTAGCACGGTTGAATCTTCCTGTTCCGGGTGGGCCGTAAATAAAAAAATAAGGATCGCTGCCACCGCTCATCCCGATAGCCATCTCGCATTATTAGCCAATGACATGGAAGGAGCCGAAGCTAAAATATTATTGGAGGCGCTTCAGGTAGAGGACAGTTCCGCCCTTCGCATTTTCCGCGAAACAATAGATGATCTTGCCTTTGGTCTTTCACATGTTGTTCATTTATTTCATCCCGACACAATTGTGCTGGGAGGTGGTCTTTCGCTGATAGGCGAACCACTACGTGCCTCGGTTTCCGAACAAGTGGTTAACTATATTATGGATGCTTTTCAACCCGGGCCGTCCATAAGGTTATCAGCATTAAAAGAAGATGCTGTACCGGTAGGTGCCCTGGTGCTTGCCTGCCAACAACTGAACCTTTAAATTAATTCAATATGCATGAATACATAAAAAATTATATGGCATTGCAGAGCGAAACGCTGGGTAAGTTGCCATACGGGAAAATAAATGAAATCATACTGTTATTTAAACAGGCCCTCGACCAGGATCAACAGCTATTCGTGTTTGGCAATGGTGGCAGCGCCGCAAATGCATCGCATTTTGTAACCGACCTGGGTAAAGGCGCTTCCGATAAAACTTATAAACGTTTTCGCTGCCTTTCACTTAATGATAATACAAACTGGATGACGGCTATCAGTAATGATTACTCGTATGATGAAGTATTCGTAAGGCAATTGATGAACCTCGCCCGGCCCGGGGATCTTGTATTGGTGATGAGCGTAAGTGGTAACTCTCCTAATCTTGTAAAGGCGTTGGAGTGGTCTGCCCAAAACGGAATTTATTCAATTGCGTTTGTAGGTGACAAAAAAGGAAGGTTGGCTGAAATAGCCGATATGGTATTAGTCGTCAGCGACACCCATTACGGACGTGTAGAAGACGCACAAATGACCATCTGCCATATTATTGCTTACGCGTTTATGGAAATAGCGGAACTTCAAATGCCCCCAGGCCTGCCTCCAGTCCACCGCGGCGGAGATTAAGAACCGCAGCATTTTTCCTCAGGCAAGTCATTTCAACGGATTGCTAAATTTGATCACTGTTTTGAAAGCAGGATTCGCCACCTGGCCAAGCGAAAACATTTAACTGTTAGGTTTGGAGAGCACACTAAAGCAAAGGAAAGAGTTGTTAAAGTATAAAGCATCCAATATCCCAATTTCACCCAACTGTCTTATCGAGCAGTTCCTTCTTTTCTATACGATAGGATAAAATAAGCCCTGATCCGCCGAAGATTGCAATGAGTGCAAAATAGATAGATGCATTATCCTCAGCATTGATTACGCTGGATGAAATATCGATAAGATAAGCAATCAGGAGGCCAATCCCACTGCCCACCAGTAATAAGCCATATTTGAGATTGTTATAAGGGGCAGGCCTGTAGGTTTTTGGATTCATTCCTTTTTCGATCATCGCCAGGTTTTCTTTTTTGAAGAGGTAGACGATTCCGAATATCATCGCCATTCCGCCGAGCGGTACTAATATCGCAATTAACATTTCACTCCCTTGCATAATAAATGTTTTTTATGTTTGTGTTAAAGTATTTGAACGTATGACTACAACTTTAAAGCAATGGTTACAGGTTGGCTTGATTTTTTATGAATTTTTATTTATTATATTCAATACCAGGAAACTTAACTTGTACCTGTAACCTTTATTTGTAATGAGGAGTCCTATTACTGTTTATGAATGCCGAAACGGGAGATAATGAAGTCATCAACAGGGTGCTGCAGGGTGACCAGCAGGCTTTTGCCGTATTGGTGAAAGCCTATCGCCATTTCGTTTTTACGATAGCTTTGAGGTATACGGGCAACAGGGAAGATGCCGAAGAATTAGCACAAGATGTATTTGTTAAGGCTTACCGGTCATTGGCGGATTTCAGGCATGATTCAAAGTTCAGTACCTGGCTGTATACAATTACCGTAAATACATCCAGTTCATTTTTGAGAAAAAAGAAAACAGAAATACATTCAATCACTAATGAAAGAATTTTTGAACTGGCCAATACCGCCATCCCGGTTATGAATAGAATAGCAATGGAGCAAAAATCGAAAGCTGCATTGATGAACAGTGTTATCCGTTTATTAAATGCTGACGATGCAACTATCATCACTTTATTTTATGAGGGTGACCAGAGCCTGGAAGAAATTGGGCAGATTATGGGTATAACATCCAATACTGCAAAAGTAAAGTTGCACAGGGCAAGACAAAGATTAAAAGAAAAACTTTCTACCCATTTTTCCAATGAACTGAAAGAGATGAGGCAATAATGCAGGATTATACAACGTTTATACCGGAATAATTTTAGTTTTAGTTTTCAAATGAATAAGTATGAATGAGGACCAAAATATTGAAACACAGATATGGAACTATATGGATGGCACTATCAGTGTTGAAGAAAAGGCGCTGATAGAAGGATTGCTGCTCAACAATGCAAAATGGCAAAAAGTGTACAGCGAAATTCTGCAACTGCAAATACTAATGAAGAATGATATTGAGTTAGACGAACCTTACATGAGCTTTACCAAAAATATTATGGAAGAAATTGCAGCACTTCAAATTACTCCGGCAACCAAAACGTATATCAATAAAAGGATCATTAATGGCATTGCAGCATTTTTTATGATCCTGATTGGCGGTTTGCTCATTTATGGTTTTACCCAGGTTGACTGGACTGCCAATGGAAATGTCCTGTCATCTTTTAATCTGCCCAAATTGGATCAAACAAAATACTTCACCTCTCAATTTATGAACACTTTTTTAATGATCAATGTGGTTTTGGGATTGATTTTGCTGGACAGATTTCTGGCAAAGAATATGAACAGGCAAAAACAACAGCATACGTAATAGAAAAAAAATCAATGGAAGTAAACTTTGAAGGACGATTGACCATTGACCATTGCCCCTTGCCTATTGCCCATTGCCTATTGCTAATTCCCCTTCAATTTTTCCACCAGCCAGTTATTTAATTTTTCACCCTGTTCGGGAAAAGTCCAGTGACCGGTCTCCAATGCCAGGTACAGCGATTTAACTCCGGGGATCACATTATAAGCCGAGTACATGGAAGTTGGCGGGCACACATCATCATTAAAACCCCATGTGTACATGCCGGGAACTTTCACCCGCCTGGCAAAATTTACCACGTCATAATAGCCGCAGGTTTCTATTTTATCTTTCTTGTTATTAAAGGCAAGATTATTCTTATCAAAATAATGTGGCCAGCCACCGGCACGTCCCTTTAAATATCCTGTAACATCGCTTAGTGCCGGGTAATATGCAGCCAGCCATTTTACACGGGGATCAAGCGCCGTAGTAATGATGGATAGGGCACCACCCTGGCTTCCGCCGGTTACTGCCAGGTTTATTCCATCAAACTCGGGCAATGAGAAAATAAAGTCGTTTGCCCGTACGCAGCCCAGATAAACCCTTTTAAAATAAAACCGGTCGCGATCGTCCAGGTTGAAATTCTGGTATCCGTTTAAGGCACCTGCACCCAGGTTATTATATACACTTACATCCATGGTTACCGGTATCCCGTGTATGCCGATATCAAGGGTGATCATCCCTCTTTCTGCCATTGCTATATTTCCATAATAAGGCCTTACGCCTGCGCCGGGTACAGTCAATAAAGCGGGATATTTGCCCGCTTTTTTGGGGACACAAAGAATACCATATAATCGCGCGTTGCCGGGAAAATTTTGAAGGTTAACCTGGTAAACATTTACTTTTTCGGTACATCGCTCCGGAAGCAGGGTAACTCTTGCATCTAATGGTATTTTGCCCAGATCATTCTTCGCATTGGTCCAGAAATCATCAAAATCTGCCGGGTTGTCAACTGTTGGTTTTATATTCAGCGGTTCAAATCCCGCAGTCGCCATTTTCCGGTATTCTTTACCTTCAAATTTTGCTACCACCGTGCATCTCAGGAAGCCAGGTGTTTTCATGGTTCCACCATCAACCGATAAAACCCCGGTTGAAAGATTCATTGAATCTTTTTTTAGCGGGTCCATTTTTTCAGGCCCGATCTCGTAACGGATCGCAGCGTTTTTTAAAAGATTTCCATACTGGTATACTGAAATAGAGAACTTTACATTTTCCCCGGTTTTATATAGCCAGTCCTGGTGATCAGGTGCAACCACTACTTTTACGATCTGTTCATTTGGCTGGCCAAAAACGCTGCCGTATACAACTACGACAAGCAACAAAAAATTGAACGACTTTTTTTTCATAGATCCTTATTTTTAATTTGGAAAGGTTTTAAAATGGAAGAATTTTAACAGATTGCAAATCTATTGAAATAATTATGCAATATTCCTTTTTAAAATCATTGACTATTGAGGATTGACCATTGCCCATTCACGATTCATAAGGGTTACCAACCTTTGAAAGGTTGGCAACACTGGGCACTCGTGCCCATTGCCTATTGACCTTTTCTCAATCAGTATTCTTAAGGGTTGCCACCCTTTAAAAGGTTGGGAACCCTGGGCACTATTGCCTATTGCCTATTGATCTTTCCTCAATCACGATTCTTAAGGGTTACCAACCTTTGAAAGGTTGGCAACCCTGAGCACCATTGAAGCATTGATCAATTGCCCATTCACCATTATTACTGTCCCGGGCAGTTTTGCAGGACAATGATCTACCTTTATTAAAATTGACCCCATGCTCTTTTCGGTTCAGCATTATAAAAGAAATTTATTTCTGCTAAATATCGGGATTATTATTGTTGGTGTTTTTTGCTTTTCAGTTAAAATAAGTAATCAGAAGGAAGATCTTCCCAACATACTCTGGATAAACACGGAGGATATCAGTCCCGATCTTGGTTGTTACGGCAATGACTATTCTACTACGCCTAATCTTGATAAACTGGCGTCAGTTTCTGTCATGTATGAAAATGCCTATGCTTCCGGTCCTATCTGCACACCTTCCCGTACCTGCTTTATTACAGGCATTTACGGAGCATCAATGGGCACCCAACATTTAAGAAGCGATGTGAAAAGACCTTCATTTATCAAAACCTTTCCGGAGCTGTTGAAAGAACATGGATACTGGGCCTCCAATTACGGAAAAACAGATTATAATTTCAACCCGGCTGGTATTTATGATTATCAAAAACAGGACCTGGCACCCTGGCGGCAAAATAATAATCATAAACCATTTTTTAGCATGTTTGTATTGGGCGTGACGCATGAAGGCGGCTGCAACAATCCCAAAGAATGGGAAGAGGCGACCAGGGAAATGCCCCGGGCGCTATTTCACCAGGCAGGCAATGTTCCGTTGCCGCCTTATTATCCGGACTCAAAAGAGATTCGAAAATGCTGGGCCCATTATTACGACAATATCACTGCCATGGACATAACGGTGGGTGAAATTTTGGATAACCTGGAGAAAGACGGGTTGAAAGAAAATACGATCGTAGTCTTTTTTTCCGATCATGGAGCAGGCATGCCCAGGTATAAGCGATGGTTGTATTCGACGGGCTTAAAGGTCCCCTTGCTTATTTATATTCCTGCAAAATTCAGACAAATGGCCCATCTGCCACCAGGGGGTAGTAAAGAAAAAGGATTGGTAAGCCTGGCAGATCTTACTCCAACATTTTTAAGCATCCTGAATTTGCCTGTTCCTTCTACTATCCAGGGGATCGCATTTGCAGGCAACACAACGGAGCAAAGAAAAGAGATTTATGGCGCACGCAGCAGGGCGGACAACATGTATGAAACAAGCAGAAGCATCCGGGATGACAGGTTTGAATACATCCGTCATTATATGCCGCATTTGCCCTATATACAACCGGGTTTTATTTTTTCAGATGATAAGGAATCGTTTCGTGAACTAAGAAGACTGCGGAAAGAAGGAAAACTTTCTGCAGAGGCGGAGAAAATGTGGCAGCCCAAGGGAGTGGAAGAATTATACGATTTGCAAAACGACCCCTTTGAACTGAAAAATCTTGCAGGCATTGTTGCCTGGCAGTCAAAGCTGGCTAGTTTAAGAAAAAAACTGCATAAATGGATGATTGATATAAAAGATTCGGAATTGCTGCATGAAAGCGACTATATGGACAGATCTTCAGCTACTACGCCGTACGAATTTGTGCACGATGAAAAAAACTTCGACGCACAAAAATTATTGGATGCAGCCGAAATGGTAGGCAAAGCAACGATGAAAGAGTTATTGGCAAAATTGCATGATAGTGATATAGGTGTGCGCAATTGGGCGGTAATTGGCATACAGGCCCTCGGTAAGAAAGGTAAGCAGGCGATTCCGGATCTGAAAAAATTATTGCGGGATGTTTCTCCCACTGTTCAGATTAGTGCTGCTGCTGATTTGTGTTATCTTAATGCTTGCAATGAAGCATTACCCGTTTTAGGGAAATGGGTGGTAGATGAAAGGCCCTGGATTGCATTATATGCAGCAAGAAGTATTGAGCTTGCAGGAAGCAGCGCCAAACCACTGGTGCCGCTCCTGTATAAAGTGCTGGATAATAACAAGGGCATTCCTGGCGCCAGCCTGCCTTACAAAGATTACAATTTTGCTGCTTTCATCACCTGGTCGGTTGAGTATGCCTTATTGAATTGCGGTGAAAAAATAGCAATCTATTGATGCAATATTTCACAGCTTCAAAACGGAAGAATTATATAATATTTGCAAGAAAGCTATGAAACTCCTTACTGATAAAGGAATATAACGAATTTAATTTAAGCATTTTCCTGATTGGTTTGGCTAAAGCCAAAAACGAATAAATTTGTTCCTCCAGCTAAAGCTGGAGGCAATTTATAAAACCAATTCCTGCCAAAGGGGTGTATACTGCTTTTGTTGCGCCAACGGAGCAGGAAAATTTGGAATGCACCCGGATACAGCCCCTATTTTTCAGTCCAGTAATCAAATACCAACACCTTGTCCACTACGGGCTGAAGAATTTCAACAAAAGCCTTATGTGCCTTATGCGGCAAATAAATAGCCCGGTCATTTTCTGAAGCAAAACTTACAAAGAAACAATGGGTATAACCCTGGTTCAGGTTTTCAGGACTGTTATTGGTACCCCATTCAAATGCTTTTATTTGCTTTATCTTCCCCGGCAAAGCAGCAAATGCATCTGTTACTGTTTTAATTTGCTCCGGGGTACTGCCTTCTTTAAAACTAAAGATCACCACATGCCGCAATAGTCTTTGTGGTACTTTATTATTCTGTGCAGCCACATGAAATAGATTTAGGGTTAACAAGCACAAAAATATTCCAATTCTTTTCATGATAGTAAATTTTCATTAAATATAATGCAAATTAAGAAATACAATTTCTCTCTTATGGCTGCTTCATCTTCCAAACTGTTTATCAGCAAAATCAATGTACTGCTTCCAATCATATAAAGTAATATCATGAACGCCTGTTCGTACATGATATTTTATTGTTTCGCCCACAGGTTGATTAACAGGAGGCATTTCATTTACACCCAGCCCCTTTTTTCCAAACAGCGCATATACAGGCGTTGCATTTAAAGCGCTTAGGAACTCTCCTTTGGGATCAGCCCATTTATCCTCTTCCGCACTGGCAACATACAAGGGACGTGGTGCCATTAGTGCGAGCAGGATATGCTGATCTACCGGCAATGACTGAGGGTTGTCATTATATTGTTTATATTTTGTAACAAACCAGTGCGGGAAGGAATTATTGATCCTCCTGATCGTTTCGCCAAACCAGCGGCGGGATAATGCCGCTCCGCCTTCTCCGGAATTATTGCTCACCACAATTGCAAAACGTGTATCATTCGCAGCCGCCCATAAAGCTGCTTTACCTAACCGCGAATGTCCGGTTATGACTACCTGCTTTGCATTCAAAGAGCCCTCTCTTTCCAGGTAATCCATTATCCGGCTCAGCCCCCAGGCCCAGGCACCCATTGCGCTCCACTCCTGTTCATTGATGGCCAGTGCCTTTTTCATGGTGGTTCTTATACCTGTCTTCCAGCCTTCAGGATTGTCTGGTTCAAGATCACCATAATAGGCTGTGGCCAATGCATACCCGTGACTGATTATTTCTTCTACCTGCCACTTACCTGCGTCTGTTCCCCTTGAAGCCTCGGTGGCCAGGTTATGCTCAATATGCTTTTCTACATCATTCTGTGCCCATCTTTTGCTCATGTTAATACCAGGGTCATCACTGACAGTCTGATTACCATAAAAATTCAGGCCGGTAAAAACAGGAACGGGTGTCTTTGCATTCTTTGGTATGTAAAGCAATACTTCCATTGATGGTTCCCCGGATGAAGGCGTAAAAAAAATAGTGACCTGCTTGCGGATCGCTTTTCCTCCTAATGCAGATGAATCTATTGATTTTATCAGGAAATGGGTAGCGGATGGTTTACCTGGCAAGCGTCCGTACACATTATCGGCAAATAATTGCAACATGGCAGGTCTCTGCAGTTGTATCCATTCGTCTTTGGTAGTGATGTGTTTGCCATCCGGTAAATGCAGGGGATCGGGCAAAACATATGGCGGTATCTTTGTTTCATCATAATTAATTAAAGAATCCTGCGCGGTTACAGCGTTCATAGAAATACTTGTTGAAACTATAAGCAGGAGGAACCGACACAGAAGAGCATCCAGGTATTTCATATTTATCTGTTTTAAAAATAGTGCTGAGGCAGGCTTATTTTTACTACTGTTATTCATGTGAAAATACAAAGATCATTCTTTAATCCGGCAATGTATTTTGATTTGGAGTACTTTTTTATAAACCCTGCCGGAGAATTATCCTGGTAAAAGATTGGACACCTGTTAAATGATGCTATGCAGGTAATTAGGTAAGTCAAAATTCGCGGAATGACTTAATTCCAATTCATCGTCATCCCTTTAAAGTTATTTTCGCCCGGGGTAGGCAGGGGTATCCAATTTTCCAAAGGTTGGATACCCTTAAGAAATACACTCATAAGGATTTTTTAAGAATTATTTTGTACTTTACAAATTCAAGTACAATTTCCAATCATCATTTCTCACAAAAAAAATTCATCATGAAATCGTTATTTACCATTATTGCAGTGCTTTCATGCATAGCACTATCTTGCAATAGTGATTCACCTGCTATCACAAAAACTGACACTGAGACGGCTGCCTCACCAGGCCCTTCAAAAACTGATATGGCTGTAAAAAATAAAGAAACTGCGCTCGCCTCCCAGCAAGCTATTAATAACCACGATGTAAATGAGGTTATGAAATATGCGTCTCCTGATATGGTTGATTATGGCGATGGAAATATGCCCCCCGTAAAAGGGTTGGATTCTTGTAAGTTTTTTTTGCAGTCTTTTTTCACAGCTTTCCCGGATATAAAGGGTGAAAATTTAATGGCTATCGCGGAGGGCAATCATGTAGCTGTATTCGGTGACTGGTCAGGAACATTTAAAGGAGAAATGATGGGGATGAAGCCTACAGGCAAATCATTTAAAGTAAAAGATGTTGACCTGTTTACATTTAATGATGAAGGCAAAGTTACGGAACACCGCTCCATACAATCATCCGAAATAATGATGATGCAGCTAGGTGCAAAAATGAAAAAGTGAATTAATTAATATGAAAAGTTAAGCCGGTGATTGCCGGCTTTCCATACCCTCCCGGGAAAGGAAAAGCTACGTTCCTGAATCAAAAGCTTCCTGTAATTTTTTGCCAGGAACTGTTTGCCAAAGCACCCATGCTGCACTAATGATTATAATATTTTTCATGATGTATTGTCCCACCAGCGTAAAACCATAAGGTGCAATTTTAAAAGAAACATCAGGGAAAAATAATAAAGGGGTAAAAGTGCAGGCCATATGCAGCAGGAGGAATACAAGTACTTTTTTTGTTTGAAGCCCCGCTATAAGCAATAAACCTACAACAGTTTCCCAAATGGCCAGCAAAATGATACTTGTGTGGCCAGATAAAAAGCCGGCTGTTAATTTATGAATGGTATTTATGGCCAGGTCTTCTGCCGGGCTATACCCATGAAAGAACTTCAACATTCCAAACCATATATAAATTACGCCGATGCTGCAACGAAGAATCACCAGCGAACGGCTGCTGATCTCAATACCGGATCCTTTTTCCATAGCAATCAATTTATGGCCGACAAAATAACCAGAATTTAAACTTTTGCGGCTGATACTGATCAGGGTGCAATATGACAATTGTCAGTTGCAGCAGGCTGGTTCATTTCACCTGTATTTACCCGGACCCTGACCATTGTATCCATAGCACAGGCGGTACCAACAGGCTATTTGTGGTGAAGAAATATATTCCCGCGATTGGTTACGTTAACGGCTATATAGTAATGGGTTCTGCGTATTATCATTTAGCAGGTCCCCAATTTTAAGGCGTTCTGCCTGTGCATCATTAAGAATGTTTTGAGTACCGTTATATACATTTCCATCGGGCATATAGGCGCAGGTCATTGCCCGCCTGAAACCAGGGGTCATGTTGGCATGAGCGCCGTGTATGGTGAGGCCGTTGTGAAAGGAACAACTGCCGGCCCTCATCATGGCAGTTGCAGGTTTCGTATGCTTAAATTCGGGATAAAAATCAAATATTGCACCCATGTTCTTACTGATACCGGGGTTTTCAAAACTGGTCTTCCTGTGTGAACCGGGAATGAAAAACAGGCAACCATTCTCCAGCGTGGCGTCATCGAGTGCCACCCAGATGGACAATGCCCGCCGGTCGGTAAACGACCAATAGGGTGTATCCAGGTGCCAGGAAGTGGGATTAGCCCATGGTTTCTTGATCAGTGCCTGGTCGTGCCATATACGAATTCCATCCACACCGGCCAGTGTTGCGGCCATTTTTCCTAACCGCTCATCCAGTATTATCGCACGCATTTTATCATTGTCCTGCCAGAGATTGATCAGCTGATCAAATACATTATCATAATATTCTTTGTCTGTGTCGTCCCCTTTACCATATACTTCCGCCCTGTCGGGCATTTTATTTCCTTTACGCTTTACCAATGCCTCATCCAGTGCAATGCGCCAGGCGTCCAGTTCTTCTTTCAATAAAAAATCTTCTATGACCAGGAAACCGTCACTTTTATACTTTTCAACCTGTTCCTGCGACAATTCATTTTTCATAACATGCGGAAATTTGATGGTAATGGTCAATAGGCAATGTGCAATGGTCAATGGTCAATCCTCAATCCTCAACGGTCAATTGTCAATCGCCAATAGTGCACTGGGTTGCCAACCTTTCAAAGGTTGGTAACCCTTAAAAATGGTCTATCGTCATCAGTCAATCCTCAATCTCAAATGCTCAACCATCAATCCTCAATCCTCAGTGGTCATCAGTCAATCGTCAATGGTCAATGGTCAATCGTCAATCCTCAACGGTCACCAGTCAATGGTCAATCGTCAATGGTCAATCCTCAATCCTCAATCCTCAACCATCAATCCTCAATTCTCAACGGTCATCAGTCAATGGTCAATGGTCAATCGTCAATGGTTTTTCTTAGCAACGTCTCCTGCCAGGCCTGTTCCGAAAGCCAGGGACGTTGCGTATATCGGAGTAACAATTTCATCCTTCAACGCAACGTCCTCGGCTTGGCAAAGGCTCATTGAGAGACGTTGCTGGGAATAATAGTTTTTCTTAGCAACGTCTCCTGCCAGGCCTGTTCCGAAAGCCAGGGACGTTGCGTATATCGGAGGAACAATTTCATCCTTCAACGCAACGTCCTCGGCTTGGCAAAGGCTCGTTGAGAGACGTTGCTGGGAATAAATCCTCAACGGTCACCAGTCAATGGTCAATCGTCAATGGTCAATCCTCAATGGTCAATCTTCAATGGTCAATGGTCGATTCTCAATCGTTTAATATAACAAATTTTCTAACCTCATTTATATTTTTTGTGTTCCATTTTAGGAAATAGATCCCGGTTGAAAGATGATTGGTTTCAATTTGTTTGTTTCCTGCAAACCTGTAACTGTTCAGTACCCTGCCGTTTAAATCCGTAAGCATGAATACAGCAACTTCCTTAATTCCTGATTGAACATACAGAGATTGACCTCTTCTTAAAATTGTAGGGTACAATTTTAAGAGGCTTTCAGATTGCTGCTTTGGATTGCCCAAAACTCCCAATGCTGCTGTAACAGTCACATTAAACACATCCGTGATACAACCGGCACCGTCTGTAACCGTATAAGTTGTATTGGAAACAGGATTAACAGTAATTGAACGGGCGGACCCGCCTGCCGACCAATTATAATTACCAATCCAGGATGCAGTAAGTGTAGTGCCGCTGCCTGAAGTGATACTAATGTTGCTGGTCTTGTTTACGTTTTTCATGATAGTGAAATTATCACGTATCACGCCATCTGCGCAAATCCATTTTGCAGACAGGCGGTTATTCTCCACCTCAAAAAATAAAGTGCCGCCATTGACTGCATTGGAATAATACATGGCATTATGCGGGTATCCGCCGGTTGTTCCTCCCAACTGACCTGCGGAACCGACTACTGCATAAACAATTCCATTCCGTGTGGCCGATGCATTTTTAATATACGTACAGGAATTTGTGCTTCCATCATATTTTGCACTGGATGAACTTAAAGCATGGCTTGCTGCATTAAAAGTGTTTTCTACTCCATAATGGCCATTCAATAAAAAACTTCTTTCATAAATATGACTGTGGCCATTCAATACAAGGTCAACTTTATAACGTTCCAATATAGGTACAATTTTCTGCCGGATATTGACCAGTTCTGATTGGGTGTCACTATTAGTCCCCATTGAGTAAGGCGGATGATGAAAGTAAACTACCGTCCATGGTAATATATTAGCAGCGAGGTCCTGCTTCAGCCAAATGGCCTGGGTGCCCAATGTATCATATAGTCTTGTGTTACCGCTTTCCCATCCATAGGAATCAAGCGCTACAAAATGCACATTTCCATAATTGAAAGAATAAAATGCTTCCGTATTGGAAGCCACTCCACCGGCTTCGCCATTCTTTGGTAATGTGAACATGTCAAAATAAGCTATGGCATGATCTGCCTGCCTCGCGGCGCTATTAGCATATTCATGATTGCCCGTAGCAGGCCACAATACATGGTTCCTGGTTAAACTGCCCTGGTAAATATTAAAGAAATTGGTTTGATATTCAGCATCCGTTCCGTTAGCATAGGCATTATCTCCCATCAATAACCATGCATCCGTATAATTGCTTCCGTTAAATGCCTGCCAGGCATTGCGTACATTCACCTGGTTGGCAGAATTATTTCCCATATCACCCATGGCCATTATCCTTATTTTTTGCGTGCTTCCGGCCACCGGCATTGTTCTAAAGTAATTATTGGCGTCACCTTGCAAGGTTTGACTGGCAGAACCAATACTGTAATAATAAAGCGTGTTCGGTACTAAACCTGTTAAGGTAACCACATGTTCTGTAGTAGCTGTATTATCCGTAAGGGATTGTGTTAAACTGCCGGCAGCCGTTCCATAACTTACTTTACTGCCGGTAGCCACATTGGTCCTCCACCGGATGACGATACCGTTTTGCAAAGCTGTATTCATATACGGCCCACGGGTTAATGTAGCCGTAGTACCACTACCGCCGCCAGTAGTTGCAATTAGTTCTAAATCAAAAGAGAGATCAGAACTTGTATTAACGTTCTGGTGAATTTCTACAGCAAGTGTATTGTTTCCCTGTTTTATTTGGGAAATCGTTAATGCTTTTGTTTGCGGTGTATTACCATCATCACTTGCGGATGCAGATGCCAGGCTGGTGTAACTGATAGTACCGGCAGGCATATTGCTACGGAATACTTCTGTTCCGTTGATATACACCACCGCGCCATCATCCCGTTTGATATTTAAAGTATAACCGGTAAATGGAGTTGTATCGGCTATTGTAATTGTTTTTCTGAAATAGGTTGTAATAAATTTCATGCTGCCATTAGGGCCATAACTTACAATGGTAGTTTCATCGCCATCACCATATCCTAATTGAGCATTACCGCCTGCCCATGTGGCATCGGCAAATGTGGACGATCTCCAGGCTGTTCCCTGGTTGGATCCATTATCCAAATATTTCCATTGGCTGCCATAGGCTATTAAAGCCGCATTCGCCGTAACCGGCGTGGCTGCCAATTCCATATCAAAACTGATATCAGAACTATTAACTGCACTTTGATGTATCTCAACGGCAATCACATTATTTCCTGCGACAAAGGAGCCGGGTGTGATGTTGAATGACTGAGCTGTTGCGCCATCATCACTTGCCGATGCTGCCAATGTGGTATTGGTAACCGTACCTGCAGCAATATTATTGCGGTAAACTACTGTACCGTTCAGGTAAACAATGACGCCATCATCCCTTTTTACTTTGGCTGTAAAACCGCTGAATGCCGAAGGATTGGTAATGCTGATCGTTTTCCTGAAATACGTGGTGATGAATTTATTATTTGCATTGGCACCATAACTGACCACAGTAGCTTCGTCGCCATCCCCATAACCTAATTGCCCGTTTCCGGCAGGCCAGGCAGCATCATTAAATGAAACAGCTATCCATCCCGTTCCCTGGTTGGTTCCATTATCCAGGTATTTCCAGGAAGAATTATAAGGAAAAATGTTTGTTTGCCCGAGACCCGAATTGATAAGACTTACTGCCAACAGCAGCAAGAGATAATTTTTATTCATAAAATGGTTTTGTAGCCGTTAAATGATTTATCAATTAAGGTTGGGGATGCAAACTACAATTTACTAAAATTATTAATATCAAACCAGAATTATTTGGCGCATTCCAAATCGTCCCTGGCTGTGGAGACATCAGCCAGGCAACCAGCCGTAATGCGCCCAATCATGTGGCCTGGGTATCCAACCTTCTAAGGTCGGATACCCTGATCTTACAATGAAGATGGAGGAAGACAATATCACAGTCTAAAAAAACATTTGCAACAGTTATAGACAGACAGTCATTTATTTCAAAATGGCTAAATTAAGTGAGAATGATGAATGGTCTTTATTTCACCAATGACCATTCACCATTGACCATTCATCCCCAGCTATCTCATTTATTAAAAAGGATCTTCGCATAAAAGGAAGGCTTACGTATTTGCTTCCTTAAATCAAGGTCTGTAAACATTGAAGTAATAGCAGTATTCAATGTCGGACTTTTGTGCGCCTTTCTAACAACAAAATCAAAAAGCCATGGGTAGTTACACATTCTTTGAAGTAAGGCGCTCATCTTTAGTTCATCACCTATTCGTTTAAAAAGGACATCATCATAGTTTTCTTTAATAGATGCGGCATCGTACCTTCCTGCCTTTAATGAACTTTCTGCGGCATAAGCAGCCAGCATGCCGCTGAATAGCGCATTCCCAATTCCTTCACCGGTAAAAGGGTCAATCAAACCTGCAGCGTCGCCGGTTAACAAAAAGTTATCTCCGGACAACGGCTGTCTTTTTAGACAGGTGGGCAATCCCCATCCCTGTATCTTACCTGTTAGTGTTGCATTGGTAAAGCGGTAATTGATATTCCGATTATTTTTAATGGCATTGAGCATTGTTTCCCGCAGGTTTATTTTCTTATCTCTGATTTTGTCGGACGGCATGCCTATGCCTACATTCGACATGCCGTTTGTCAATGGAAATATCCATAAATAGCCCGGAAGCACTTCCGGTAAAAAATGGAGCTCAATAAAATTTTTCTCATGCATGCCGCCAACACCTTTGTAATAGCCCCTCAGGCCAACACAATAAGCCCTGGCGGCAATATTTTTATTTAATAAAACCTTGCGCACCTGGCTTTTATCACCATCAGCGCCAATAATTAGCGGCGCGGATAGTTCATAGTTTTCATTGCCCTGTGTAAAACTGACTTTCACACCTTTAACAGCCTCCCGTTCTATAGTTTTTACTGATGATTGCTGGAAAATGGTAGCAAATGGAGAAGCAAGTTTATGAAAAAGAAAATTGTCAAATACCAGGCGTGGTGATAAAAAGCCCGGTGCCTGACCCTCAATTATCCTGTCAGGATTGAAAGGGATATTTAAAGCCTTGCCGTTGGGGGAAACAAACACTATCCCGTGCGAAGGGGCGTACTGTGAAGTGTTCTTAAATATATCCTCCATCCATGAGGCATTGGCTTTACGTAAAACAAAAGCGGTCTTGCCACTGCATGCGTCGCCGCAAATTTTGTCGCGGGGAAAAGTTTCTTTCTCAAGTATGATATGTGGTATGCCCGCCTTTGTAAGAAAAATGGATACACCCGCACCTGCCGGACCTGCTCCAATAATTATGACCTCTGTATGTATTGAAGTGTGTGTTCTTAAGCCTTCTTTTTCCCTGTGATAATTGTCCATTCAGCATTCAACTTTGATTAACGATACCGGCAAGATAAATTAATGCTTTGATAAGTAAAAGATGAAACGCCTACCGCTTCTTTACATCAAAATATGCAACCCTGCTACCTGCTCTGCCGTCTTCACTCAATCCCTGGATTACGATGGCATACCTTCCTGGTGAATCTGAGCTATAAAAACCGGTTTGTTCTTTACCCTGGCTATTTGTTATTAGCCTGGGAGACCAATATAGCAGGTTTCTGAAATCGGGAATACGGCTAAGCGACTGGGCTTCTGTTTCATATACGGGGGCATAAAAATCTCTTTGCAGTTGCAGCCCTTCATAGTCCATAACAGTAGCGCGTGGATCAATTTCGTTGCCTGCCATATCTCCTTTATAAGTAGTTAGGTTTACAATACCATCAAAAGTGTTGCCACCCAGGTAATATGTCCTGCTAACAACTTCCAGTTTCCTGATCTTTAGCGGATCATACTTCATCAGTTTATCAAAATTAAAAACAGGAACACCATCCAGTAATACCAGGGGACTGGTTACAAAAGGAAGTTTGCTTATTTCGTCATATACGGGCAAATGATATTTGCCATTGCGGATTCTTACATTTACTTCCATTACATATTCTCTTAATATTTCCTCCAGGGTGGTAAACCTTACATAGTTATCCAATAAGTATACCCTATCCGGCTTTAAATAAAAAGCAGCAGTGTCCAGCAACGGCAATGTTGACCGGTGAAGCCTGTCTGATAAATAGGTATTTTGAACCTGGCTGGCAATATACATTTTTAACAGCCCGGTTTTTTGCCTGGTAAAATCAAAAGGGGGCAAAATCTTTTCAGAATAGCCGGTAAAAAATGGCTGGTCAATGTCAACCCTGTACCCGCTGTCATTTTCATTATCCGTTTGAACAATGATGTCGCCATCACTGTAAAAGTTTTTCATCTCAAATTTTACGTTCCCGTCCGCGTCTGTGCCAGCCGTTTGAAACTGTGTTCGAATACCAGGAACAGAGAGATAAGCTTTAATATCATTCACCGGCAACCCGGGTTGAAGGGAGGTTATTTTACCATTGATGATATGTCCGTTGATCTCAGGTAAAAACCGGAAAACAGGTTTCCTGTTCAGCAGTATATCTTCCCATTTAAACCTTCTCCATCCCTGTGTAAGCATCAGGTTGTCGAGGGCGGCCGCAACTGAATCGCTGTTTTGGCTAAAGTAATAATCCGGTGACTCAACCATTCCCGGCAGATCAGCTGTTAGCAGTAGGTAATTATTGATATCCTGCTCATCAACGGCTGTAAGTGAATCAACCCGGTACACGGCCATTGACATATTTGCAGGAATATACTTTCCTTCCTCTGTGGCAGAACTTATATCGATGTTTATTTTCTTACGCAAGTCATACAATGTCTGATCAGCAGATGCCGTTATTTGCAGGGTTCGGACTGGTTTTTTAAAAAACAATCTTTCGCATACCGGTTGCCGGGATGCATTAAAAATGGTAAAATGGGATATGCCGTCGCCGGGCTTTGAATCATCCAGCAAGAACTCAGCAAGGCCGTTTTGAATGGTGTTGCTCATCACTGCTTTTATTACATTTCTCGTGTGCACAAAAAGAAAAATGGATTCAGGTGATGAACTATTTTTATCCGGCGTTTGTACCGTTATTTTAATTTGGCCCTTTGGGCCGTTTTCCAGGCGCATTGCATAACCGCCATTGTATGCAGCCGGTAATTCTTTTTCCAGTTTTCCACCTCCCGGTAGTTTAACAATCGCTCTGTACCTGGATCCTGCAAAAGGGGTAATGCTAA
>JBDTWP010000061.1:0-22619 GCA_040006615.1 Ferruginibacter sp. | reverse complement strand
GGTAGAAAAAATAAACGACGCGTCAATTCCTCCCGTAGGGAGGGTATGTGGGTAGAAATGTGGGTAGTAGAATGTTTCAAAATTAATTTGTCAGCAAACTAGGACAGTTTACTGTTTTCGGTTTATTGTTTATGGTGAACAGTAAACATTAAACAAGTAAACAAGTAACCAAGTAACCAATAAAACAGTAAAAAATAAACAAAATGAAACTCTGGCAAAAAGATTTAATATCATTGCAATCTGTTGAAAAATTTACGATAGGAAATGACCCGGAACTGGACATTTACCTCGCTCCATTTGACGTACTCGGTTCCCTGGCCCACACAAAAATGCTGGAATCGGTGGGATTGCTTACCAAAGAAGAATTATCATTATTGGAAGTTGAATTGAAGAATATTTATCAAATAATACTACAAGGCGGCTTTTCATTGGATGAAGGTGTTGAAGATATTCATTCCCAAATTGAATTATTGCTTACCCGAAAATTAGGAGATGTTGGAAAAAAAATACATAGCGCCCGAAGCAGGAATGACCAGGTATTGGTGGACCTGAAATTATTTCTCAGAAGTGAAATTGAGCATTTAGTGACAACTGTAAAGGAGTTGTTCGATCTGTTAATAAAGCAAAGTGAAAGGTACAAAGACGATTTGCTTCCCGGCTACACACATTTGCAACTGGCAATGCCTTCGTCATTTGGCCTGTGGTTCGGCGCATACGCGGAAAGCTTAGTTGATGACTTAATAACCCTGCAGGCGGCTTACGAAGTGGTTAACAAAAACCCGCTCGGTTCAGCAGCTGGCTATGGTTCTTCCTTTCCTATAAACAGGAAAATGACTACTGAATTGCTCGGTTTTGAAGATTTGAATTACAATGTTGTATATGCGCAAATGGGACGGGGTAAAACTGAACGTATCGTTGCATCAGCCCTTGCTAACATTGCCGCCACGCTGTCCCGGCTAAGTATGGATGCCTGCCTATACCTCAATCAGAATTTCGGCTTTATTAGTTTCCCGGATGAATTGACAACAGGTAGCAGCATAATGCCACACAAAAAAAACCCGGATACATTTGAACTCATCCGTTCCCATTGTAATCGTATACAGGCATTGCCCAACGAAATCATATTGATGACGACCAACCTGCCCTCCGGCTATCAAAGGGACCTGCAGTTATTAAAAGAACATATCATCCCTGCATTTGAAAACCTGAAAGCTTCTATTCAAATGGCCTGCCTGATGCTGAGCAACATACAGGTAAAAAAAGATTTATTAAAAGACGAAAAATATAAATATCTTTTTAGTGTAGAAGAAGTGAATAAATTAGTCCTCCGGGGAATACCTTTCAGAGATGCTTATAATATGGTAAGGAGGGATATTGAGGCGGGAAATTTTAATTACACTCCGGCAGCAGTTCACACACATGAAGGCTCCATCGGTAACTTATGCAATGACCAGATACAGCGTATGATGGATGAAGTTATAAGTAAATATAATTTCGGCAAAGTAAATATTACTCTTCGAAGGCTGCTTGGGCCAACACTCACTAAAAATGATGACAAAAAGGAATCTGAAGATATGCAAAAATAGAAATGGAGCCATTTAAATGGCATCAACGACTAACCTTATCGGCTACCTTCCAGTTTGCTAAAGCCCCTGTACCAACTAAAACCCCTGCTCTCACTCTAAAAGGGGCCTTTCCGGATTATTAAACAGACTGGCCCCGGGGGTCTGATGACCTTAGAAAATGTAGTTAATTTTCCAGCCAAAGCTTTAAATAATTAATGCTTAAGGAACCCATTCTTAATTAAATATATTTGAATAAGTATTTTTAAAGCTTTAAATCATCGTTGACAGTTGAATGATTACCTCCTTTTTATAGACACTGAAGCATCTGGATTGCCAAAAAAATGGCACCTGCCTTATACTGCGCCGGGTAACTGGCCAAATGCAGTTCAGGTTTCGTGGTTAATATATAATAAGGATGGGCAAAAGATCAGGGAGCAAAACCATTATATCAGCAACAATGATTTTGAAATTTCTGCTGCTGCATCACGTATACACGGGCTCACTAAAAAGTTTCTTGACCAAAATGGTATCCTTCGCAGACAACTCTTAACAATACTTTCTAAAGATGTCCTGGAATATCATCCAATGATTGTGGGGCATTTCCTGGAACTGGATTTCCATATCATCGGAGCCGAATATTGCAGGGAAGGCATCGATAACCCTATGGAAAGTTTACCTGCTTTTTGTATCATGAAGGCTTCACGGCACCTGCAACAAAACCCGCACAGTAAATTTTTAAGGTTGGGCGAACTGTATTTCCTGCTCTTCAAAAAACCACTTTTATATCAGCATAATGCAATAAAAGATGCTGCTGCAACAGCGGATTGCTTTTTTGAACTTGTAAAAACAAACGAAATCAGATCATTTACACAACCTCCCATCCCATTTCAAAAAAAACAGAATATAACCGGCATGATGGGCTGGATTATTACTTTTCTCCTGCTTATATTTATCGCATTATTAATAGCCAGTTATTATGGATAGCCGTTTAGATTTCTTAAAAAAAGTAGTGCCATTTGATGACTTAACCGCTGATGTGCTGGAACGAACGGCCCGGTTGCTGATTGAAACCAGGTTCAATAAAGACGGTATTGTCTACCGCCAGGGAATAAGCAAACTGAAAGGCATTGATATTATTGGACAAGGGGCATATGAAACATTTTTTTACGATAGCAGTCATAATAAAAGATTGGTAGAAATATATCATGCCGGTGATTGTTATGGAAGTATCTCGGAATTACTGATCCAAAAAAAATCTTTGCGTACCGTTTTTGCAAAAAAAAACACCATCGTGTATACATTGCCCCACAAGGCTTTTAATGATTTATGCCAGGCTCATCAGGAATTCTACCAGCACTTTTTACATTCATTTGGACAAAAAATGCTCAATGAAGAGTTTGCGCATTTTTATAAAAACCCCACGAACTTTGAAAGCAGTTTTATAACTTCCGAACAATTATACTCCCGGAGAATTGAAAGCATTGAATACAGGAATATAGTTTGGTGTTGGGCAGATACGCCGGTGTATGAGGCTGCCATTGTTATGGGCAGGCAAAAGATTAGTTGCCTTTTTGTAAAAGATAAACAGGGAAAAATCATTGGTTTTGTCACAGATATCACCATTCGTGATAATGTGGTGGCTACACAGACAGACTATGAAAGTCCTGTAAGCAGTATCATGGATAGTCCCGTTGCGTCTATAAATGTGCATGCATTTGTGTATGAAGCTATCCTAAGCATGTTTCGCACTAAAATGAGGTACCTGCTGGTTGAAAAAGACGGTGGATATGTAGGTTTTATCAGCCGTAATAAATTATTAAGCGAACAGGGCCAATCTCCTTTGGTGTTTATACAATCGGTAAAACAGGCATTATCCATTGATGAATTAAAGCGCAAATGGGAAACGGTACCACAAATAGTGCATCAACTGCTGGATCGTGGTGTTCATCCCGCAATTGTAAACCAGGTAATTACGGCCGTGTCGGATACCATTGCAATTAAAGTAATTGAAAGTGTAACAAATGAAATGGGAATCCCTCCTGCAAAATTTGTTTTCATGGTGCTGGGTAGTGAAGGACGCAAGGAGCAAACCCTGAAAACTGACCAGGACAATGCTATCATTTATGAAGACAAAGCCAATGAACACCGGGAAGAAGTGAGAGACTATTTTTTAAAATTTGCTTCTCATGTGTCTGATCATCTTAATACAATCGGTTTTAGTTATTGTACAGGGGGCTTTATGGCCCAAAATCCCAAATGGACCCATTCCCTATCACATTGGAAAAATAACTACGAAAGCTGGATGAATGAAATCGTACCCGAAACGGTAATGCAAATAGCTACTTTCTTTGATTGCCGTTACCTGTATGGCGATGAAAACATCATTAAAGAACTCGAGATTTTCTTAAGTGAACAGTTGCAAAATCCAATGGAAAGGCTTTTTCATTTTATGGCAAAAAATGCCCTGCAATATGAACCGCCATTGACAGCCCTTTTTAAAAACATCCGGACTTTTAAGGTTGATGAAAAAGAAGTATTTGATATAAAAAAGGCCATGACACCCATAGTTGACCTGGTAAGAGTATATGCATTGAAAAACAGGATATTTGAACAAAACACAGGTGAAAGATTAAAAGCATTAAAAGATAAACAGGTTTTTACGGAGAAGGATGTAACAGAATTGCTTCAGTCTTATTATTACTTAATGGGGCTGCGCCTTAACAACCAGTCTCAGCAAATCATAAAAGATCATACCTTACCTGATAATTATATTATGCCACAACAGTTATCTAAAATAGACCAACTCACCTTAAAAGAGATATTTAAAACCATAGAAAACTTTCAGTTGCGTATACGATTGCAATTTACAGGAAATTTAGCAGGGTAACGCAAAAGGCGGATGTCTGGGTGCCTTAGATCAGGTGTTGTGTCGGAAATTTATTATAGAGTCTAACCTGCCCAAAACTGCCGGGATTTCCATAATATGCTTTCAAAGAAGATGGGTGCAATATTATTTTTTACTGATAGAAATTGTATGGGTGCCGCCTGCGGTATGGAATCAGACCTGTCCGTTATGGATTACTTATCTTTGACAAAACTTAAATTTTATATGGATACAGACCGTTCTATTTCTTTCGACAATACTGAATGTGCTTTTGCTTATAAAAATGATAAAGAACTTAAAAGTGCGCATTTCCTTTTTTCCATGATGGGGAAACAATGGTTGGTTCACCTTGGATTAAAACTAACCCCACTAGCTATTAAATTGAACCTCCCATTTACACAACCGGTCATCCGTAAAACTATCTTCCGGCAATTTGTAGGAGGCGAAACTTTGGAGGAAACATCTGCTGTAGCAACAAAACTTGGTGAGTACAATGTAAAGGTAATTCTGGATTATGGAGTAGAAGGTGGTGATGAGGGAGATAATGGCTTCGATCATTCCACCGAAGAATTTATCCGAGTGATCAACTATGCTGCCACCCAGTCCAATATTCCCTTTATGAGTGTTAAAGTTACCGGCTTTTCACGGTTTTCATTGTTGGAAAAAATTGACGGTTTAATGAATAATGCGGAAGGCACCCTAATGAAGAGATACTTTAAAGCCCTGGACGCCTTATCTGAACAGGAAAAGGAAGAATGGCATAGAGTGAGAGTTCGTATGCTCAGGATCTGTGAAGCCGCGGGTGAAAATAAAGTGGGCGTACTCGTAGATGCCGAAGAAACCTGGATACAGGACCCGGTAGATGCTTTGACCATTCTAATGATGGATACATATAATAAAGACAGGGTTGTCGTGTACAATACCCTTCAGTTATACAGGACCGACCGCCTGAAATTTTTAAAAGATTCATACGAAGCCGCGTCAGAAAGAAATTTTATTTTAGGTACCAAACTGGTACGCGGCGCTTATATGGAAAATGAAAGAAAGAGAGCCGCCGACATGAATTATCCATCTCCTATACAAACTGATAAAGAAAGCTGTGATAAGGCTTATAATGCAGCAATTGAATTCTCCATTGTAAACCTGGATAAAATAGCGCTGATTGTAGCCTCTCATAACGAATACTCCAATTTGTTCACGACAAAATTGTTAGACGAAAAGGGATTACCCCACAATCATCCCCATGTTCATTTTTCCCAGTTGTTCGGCATGAGTGATAATATAACATTCAACCTTGCCAGGGCAGGTTGTTCCGTAAGCAAGTACTTACCCTTTGGTCCTATCAGGTATGTGATACCCTACCTGATGAGAAGGGCTGAGGAAAATAGTTCAATGAGCGGGCAAACTGGCAAGGAATTAAGTCTCATAGAAAAAGAATTAAAAAGGAGGTCGGGATAAAATAATAACAGCTATTCATAAATTTACTTTTCAACAGCGACCGGTCACTTTTGAATTAATTTTTTTACCATCCACTACAAGTACAATTTCCCCTTTTATCGTTTTGGAATTAAAATGATCCCGCACTTCCTGCAAAGTTCCTCTTTTGTTTTCTTCAAATTTTTTGGTGAGTTCCCTGCTTACGCAACACTGCCTGGCAGGCTCAAAGTATTCAATCAGGTCGTTCAACGTTTTTACCAACCGCATCGGGCTTTCATAAAAAATCATGGTCCTTCGTTCCCCGGCCATCTTTTTTAAAAAAGTCTGGCGACCCTTCTTTAAAGGAAGAAACCCTTCAAAACAAAAACTATTCATGGGTAACCCGCTATTGACCAATGCAGGTACAAAAGCAGTAGCACCAGGAAGACATTCAACTTTGATACCATTTTTTATGCATTCTCTTACTAACAGGAATGCAGGATCGCTTATGCCCGGTGTGCCTGCATCAGTAAGCAATGCCATAGTTTTGCCCCCCAGCAATTGCTCTGTCAAATGATGAATAATATTATGTTCGTTGTGTTGATGATAGGGTGTAATGGGTTTCTGAACTTGGTAATGTTGTAACAATACGGATGATGTCCGGGTATCCTCCGCTAAAATTAAATCCACCCATTTTAATATTTCAATTGCCCGGAAAGTAATATCCGCCAAATTACCAATAGGCGTAGGGACGATGTAAAGCATAATTTGAAAATTTGAAAATTCAACAATTTGAAAATTCGAAAATGGGCGAAGCCTGCCCTTAATTCATTTTCACATTTTCCAATTTTCACATTAGCCCAATTGTGACCTCAAACATCTCCATCACCGGATTTGCCAACAATTTTAAGGCCGCTTCTTCAGCCAATTGTTTTGCACTTTCTGCAGTATCAGCCTCTATTTGCAGGCTGATATTTTTGCCTATTCTTACGTCACTGATAGCGATTAATCCCAAATTTTTAAATCCTCCCAATACGGCTTTGCCCTGGGGATCCAGCAATTCTTTTAACGGCATTACTTTTACCTGTGCAGTGAAGTTCATGATGTTGGTTTATTTTTGAGGAGTAAAGATAAAATAATGTAAGCAATGAAAATAACCGGAATCGCCAGCCATTTTAAAAGTGGTATGGCTATTGCCAAAATCGACAATAATACAACCTTTGGCAGGTTATTCTTTAAGGTGTAATCTTTAAATTTAAGCGCCATGATGGGCAAATTACTAACCATCAGCCAGCTAAGTACAATTATTAAAGTATACAACACCCATTTGTTGATCAGCCATTGATTAATATTTATCAGACCGCCACCATAATGCAACATCAATGGAAAGGATGCAATTAATAGTCCTACAGCAGGCGTGGGAACGCCTTTAAAACCATAATGCTGCGATACATCCAGGTTGAATTTTGCCAGCCTGTAAGCTGATGCACAACTCAGAATAAAAGCTGGTAATAACCAAATAATCGAGGCGTCCATACCGTTTTCTTCCCTCATCATACTTATGCGTAATAATTGATATAATATTACCCCGGGAGCTACACCAAAACTTACTACATCTGCCAGCGAATCCAACTGCTTACCCATTTCGGAACAAACTTTAAAAAATCTTGCGACAAAGCCATCCAAAAAATCTACCATAGCAGCAGCAAAAATAAAAAGGGCGCCATAGGATAATTTTTCCGGAATGTTAAAACTGCTGGTAAAATCATCACTTGTATAAAGAATGATGCTTTCTGTTTGCAAGGCAAACACAATGGCGATGCATCCAAAAAAAAGATTGAGCAAGGTGAAAATATTGGGTATTTGTTTCATAATAAAGAGCCCGCCTACAACCGCTGCAGACGAAGGATTGTGAGGAGTATTATTTTTTTGTATTGAATTTTAAAATACATGAATTTAAGTAATCTCACATATAATGACGGTGAACGGGTGCATTCCAAATTGTTGCTCCTGGTTTCTGTCGGTGGGGACAACGGCCGGGGCTCTGCCGTGGTTTGTGTCCTCACAAGCCACCAATTGCCCCGACAATTTGAATTGCACCCCGGTGAACCTTAACAATTTAATTAAAATTAAATCTAAATTTTAATAATTCACAAAAGACGCCAGGCTGGAAACCGGCAGTTAACTTTTCATCAATGCTTCGATCTCATCTATCGTAATGGGAATATTCTTCATTAAATCCTTATTCCCATTACGGGTTATCCAAAAATTATTTTCTATGCGTATGCCCATTTTCTCTTCTTCAATATAAATACCAGGTTCAATTGTAAATACCATACCCGCCTTAACAGGTGCTGTTCTTGTACCAAGATCATGCACATCAATTCCCAAATGATGGGAAATGCCATGGTATAAATATTTCCTGTATGCTTTGTTTTCAGGATCTTCATTCTTAATATCTGTTTTATTTAATAGCCCTATCTTTTGAAATATCTGGGTTGCTTCATCGCCAACCTTTTCCGTATAATCAATGATACTGATACCAGGTTTTAAAATAGAAGCGGCATAATGATGCAGATGCAGACATGCATTGTAAACTGTTTTTTGCCTGCTTGTAAATTTGCCATTAACCGGGACAGTCCTCGTAAGATCAGCGCAGTAATTGCCATATTCCGCACCAAAATCCATCAATATCAATTCCCCGTCTTTACATTCCTGGTTATTTTCCACGTAATGCAAGGTTCTTGCTCGGTCACCACTGGCAATAATTGAACTATATGCCGGTCCAGTAGCCCGTTGGCTTAAAAAGGAATGATATATTTCTGCCTCAATTTCATATTCCTTTACACCTGGCTTAATAAATTGAAGTAATTTCCGGAAACTGTTGTCCGTTATTTCTATTGCCTTTTGCATTATTTCAATCTCCAGGGCAGTCTTTATTGCCCGCAGCTCTTTTAATATTTTTGCGCTCCGTTTATAATTATGCAGCGGATAACGCAGCTTCATCATCTCGGCATAACGATAATCCCTAACCGGCACCAGGTTTGATTTACGGTCATTTTCGTTGCTGTTTAGGTAGATGGTTTCCGACCAATGGATCCAGGGCTGTAATAAAGTATCTAAAACGTCCAGCCAAACAATAGTTTTAATTCCTGAAATAGCGGTTGCTTCATTTGACCGCAAACGATGCCCATCCCATTTTTCCTTTAATTCATTGGGACGTACTAATACCAATACTTCCCTGTATTTGGGATCCGGGTTATCCGGAAATAAAATCAACATACTCTCTTCCTGTTCTATTCCCGTTAACCAAATCAAATCGGAGTTTTGTTTAAAGCGATATAACTGATCAGCATTCGTGGGTAACTCATCATTGCTGTTAAAAATAGCGATGGATTGTTTATCCATTTTTTCAACAAAGCGTTTACGGTTTTGAACAAACAATACGGGATTTAAAGGGAGATATTTCATTCGTTATTTTTTATAGGTTGCAATATACATTTTTAATAATTGTTTGAAATGGGGTTTGAACTTGCTTGAAATTTACCTGAATGATATTTTGCTATTGTAAAGCAGCCACATGCCGGCAGTGGGAGCGACCTAAATCAATCGCTGAATAAAAAGCTGAATTGTAAGCCAATAACTATCGTGCTGGATGTTAAGTCCGCTCAAACCACCGGGCGAATTTTTTTATAACACCATTTCCGGTATTTCACCCTCTATGATCAGTGTGCCTGATGTTTTTGCAATGATCTCATCCACACTCACACCCGGCGCCCTTTCCAATAATTTGAAGCCGGCTTCCGTTATATCCAAAACCGCCAATTCTGTTACAACTTTTTTTACACAGCCAACCCCGGTCAGGGGTAAAATGCAGGCGGGTAATAATTTCGATTCTCCTTTCGGGCTGGTATGCATCATGGCCACAATAATATTTTTCGCGCTGGCTACCAGGTCCATCGCACCCCCCATACCTTTTACCATTTTACCAGGAATTTTCCAATTGGCGATGTCTCCTTTCTGGCTCACTTCCATGGCACCTAATATCGTTAAGTCAACCTTTCCCGCCCTGATCATCCCAAAGCTCATGGCGCTGTCAAAAAAAGCAGAACCCGCAACGGTAGTAATGGTTTGCTTGCCCGCATTGATCAAATCCGGGTCCTCTTCACCTTCAAAAGGAAATGGCCCCATACCCAGTAATCCATTTTCACTTTGTAATATTACATTTAAACCTTCCGGTATATAATTGGCTACGAGGGTAGGAATGCCAATACCAAGATTCACATAATATCCGTCTTTCAACTCCTTTGCCAGTCGCTGGGCTATTTGGTTTTTGTTAAGCATACAATGAATTTGAAAATGTGAAAATTCGAAAATGTGAAAATGAAAAACACTTCAGGGATTTAAGTAGTATCATGTGTCGAAAAAATTTTCAAATTTTCACATTTTCACATTTGCTAATTTCCTAACTGTCAGCTGCTCTATCCGCTTTTCATAATTGATCCCTTTAAATATCCTGTGCACATAGATGCCCGGCGTATGAATATGATCAGGATCAAGCTCCCCTGCAGGTACCAGTTCCTCCACCTCTGCAATAGTAATTTTACCAGCCATTGCCATCAAAGGATTAAAGTTCCTGGCGGTCTCTCTATAAACCAGGTTTCCGTTTGTATCACCTTTCCAGGCTTTCACAATCGCAAAATCAGCCTCAAAAGCAAGTTCCAATAAATATGATTTATTGTTGAATATCCTGAGCTCCTTGCCAATACTTACCTCGGTGCCTACACCCGCCGGGGTAAAAATAGCTGGCATACCATACCCGGCTGCCATACACCTGGTGGCCAATGTTCCCTGCGGAATCAACTCCACTTCTAATTCACCGGTTAGTAACTGTCTTTCAAATTCAGCATTCTCCCCCACATAAGATGCTATCATCTTTTTTACCTGTTTTTGCTGAAGCATTAATCCTATACCAAAATCATCTACGCCTGCATTATTAGATATGCAGGTGAGATGTTTAATCCCTTTTTTTACCAGGGCCCTTATGCAATTCTCCGGAATTCCGCATAATCCAAATCCACCAAGCATCAAAATCGCCCCTTCAGGTATGTCAGCTACCGCCTCATCAGCCATATTAAAAACTTTTTTCATATAAATATATTCATCATTTGTTTAAAAGAAATAAGTTAAGCAATTTATAGGAATTATTCCCATTAAACAACCATCAAGTATTGATTACTTCCCACCTGCTTGATTATTTTCAAATGATAGGCACTTCAACCACAAAACATACTGCCATAATGAATATAGCATTCAAACTAAAATAGGGTGGTGGGCGAATATTATCCTACATTACAATAATTCGGTAATTTTTAGAATCATAAACTCCCATCCGCAATTTTGGATGCGTCATATCATCAATAGTTGTAATATTTTTTATCTATTGGAGTCCAAAACCGTGGTTTGAAGAAAATAATCAGGAAATTTTACTTATTTGATAATCAGGTATTTAAAAAACCGGACGCGTAGATTTTATTCAAATAACTCCCGAAACCATTGACATTAGTTATATTTACCGCTTTATATGTACAAAATACTTAGAATTCATAACAGGCTTATTGTCGGTGGCCCCTCACTCAATGTTACCCTTTTATCTACCCAACTTAACCCAGAGTTTGAAACTAAGCTATTAGTAGGAAAAAATGATCCGCATGAAAAAGATGCTGGGTATATTGCTCAGCAGCAGGGAATTACTCCGATTGAAATTACCGAAATGAGAAGAAGTATATTACCTGTCAATGATATTAGAGCCTATTTTAGAATAAAAAAAATTATCAAAGAATTTAAGCCGGATATAGTTCATACACATGCATCCAAATCAGGTGCCATTGGCAGGTTGGCAGCAAGTTCATGTAAAGTAAAATTAATTGTGCACACATTTCACGGACATGTGTTTCACTCCTATTTTAATAAGCCGGTTTCGTTTCTTATTATCTCATTGGAAAGATGGCTTGCAAAAAAAACAAATGCGATAATTGCTATCAGCGATTTGCAAAGAAAGGAACTGGTGGAAGTATATAAGATAGCACCTCCAGATAAAATATTTACGATCCCATTAGGTCTTAACCTTGAGAAATATTCAATAGATCAGGATAAGAAAAGGGTCATCTTCAGAGAGAAATATGGTTTTCTTGAAAATGAGATTATTATAGGAATTATTGGAAGGATTGTTCCTATTAAAAATCATAAAATGTTTATTGAAGTTGCATCGGTTATTAAGAAAAAAGCAGGGGATAATGTCCGGTTTGCTATCATTGGCGACGGAGTGTCGCTGCCGGTTATCGAAAAAATATCTTCAGAGCAGGGTCTCACCTATTCTTATTTTGTAACCCATCCAAAATCAAAAACAGATATTGTTGTTACTTCATGGGAAACTGAAATTGACCAGGTTTTAGCGGGTCTTGATATCGTGGTGCTGACCTCCTACAATGAAGGAACACCTGTTTCTTTAATTGAAGCGCAGGCTGCTTGCAAGCCCGTAGTTTCTACCAAAGTAGGAGGTGTAGAAGATCTTATTACACACGGGGAGAATGGTTTTTTAACATCCGTGAATGATGTTGAATCTTTTGCCGGTTACGTAACCATGTTAATAGAAAATAAGGAACTGCGCGACAAAATGGGCAATATTGGTTACCTCACTGTTATCAACCGCTACTCAAAACAACGATTGGTAAAGGATGTGAAAAAACTATACCTCGATTTTCTTGAGAAAAATGTAAAAAAATTGTAGCCGGAAATATTCTTCCTTCTACACCGGTTTTCCCCAGGTAGTGTTTACTATTAAAAAAGAAGATCAATTAGCGAAAGATGAATAGCCAGGCCCGAAATATTGACCATTCACTGATCTAAGGCTGTCTCACTCCCCGGTTAGCCTATTTAGATCGGGGCCCGCCGCCATGTCTCTCCATCATTTTTCTTCTTTCTCTCTCACCTTTGGCTGTCAGGCTGTCCAATAATACACGCATAAGGTCAGTATGGGATACATAATAATCATAACTTTTATAATAATCCGCCCTGGTAACTTTATGAATCGCAAAAATGCTGTTTTGTAATCGCATATTTTCTACCTGTGCATTTTTCAAAGAATCTTTTTTTACAAACTGTTCGACAAATACATCGGCCTGGATAATATCCCACATTATTGCCTGCATTTTTTCCTTGTTAAGAATACCCGGCGAGTCACCGCCATTATTTGCACAACCGATCATACAACACACTGCTATGGTAACAACTAACCCTTTCATTATTTTAACTCATCTTTATACCTTGTAGCATTTGTAATATCCATTTTTTGCAACAGGCCGGAAGCCCTCAATTTATCCTGTGGTGGCGCTTTTGAAAAGATTTTTATTAATTCATTCGATTTACCCTGGAAGAAAAACTGGTTAATCATCGTATTTTGATTATCAGTGTTAAAATTACTCAGCAAGTTCAATACAGACAGCATTTCTACCCGCGCAGCATTTTCATCCTCATATAATTTATCCATTCCAAGTCGGTAATATGAATAATAAATATCATGCATTATATTGTACCTGCTGTTCATCATATTTTCTACCAACCAGTAGCGGTTGCGCTTACCATCAAAAGCCTTCCAACCGGAAATGCCCCTCGCCTCCGGTGCATTATTCACAATATTCTGTGCTTTTAGAAAATACATATCCCCTCCGTGTGCTGAGAAAGAGCCATAGTCAAACGCTATAATAATATTGGCATAATATGCAAATAATGCGGTAAGATTAGACTGAAGCGCATCTGTACCTGCAACCCGGTTTTCATTAAATTCCAGTTGCTGAAACTCAATGTACTTAAATATAATATCTTCATCCTGGAAATTAATGATGGGTGATAAATAAGAAGTATTAAATACCGGGCGCGCAGCCTGGATAGTAAGTGAAGCGGAATATACGTTGGCATCATTGGTGGGCTGCAGGTTTAAAAAGAAACTGCAATCAATTTTCTCACTAACCAAAAAAACATCTTTGGACCATTTGCGATTATTCAAAAAAGTATTTAAGGCAGTTTGCAAAGATTGAAAGACATTCTTATTCACTGTAGTTCCTATCCGGCTACTGTTAACTGTAACCCTTGCGTTCAATTCCTGTGCGTTCACAAAATTTACCGCCAGCAATACTGCAAATATCAATACAAACCTGGTTAAAAGCATCTTTAATATTGAATAATAGCGTTTACAATATCCTTCGCCACGGCTGCTTTTGATTTTTTATCAAAATAAAGCGTGTTACCCGACTTATCAAAAATAGTTATTTTGTTTGTGTCATGCCCAAATCCGGCCCCGGCATCTTTCAATGAATTGAGCACAATCATGTCAGCATTTTTTTCAACTAATTTTTTTTTGGCGTATGCCTGCTCATTATTGGTCTCCAGGGCAAAACCAATCAACAGCTGATGACCCATTTTTATTTCTCCCAAATGTTTTAATATATCCTGGGTCTTTGTCAGCTCAATGAAAAAGTTATCACTGGTTTTCTTTATTTTTTCCGTCTGCGTTTCTGCCGGAGTGTAATCCGAAACCGCAGCACTCATAACGGCGATATCCATTTTATCAAAAACCGAAACACATGCGGCAAACATTTCTGCGGCTGTTCTTACCCGTATAATGGTTGATAATGCCGGTACCTCCAATGCAGTGGGACCCAGGATTAAAGTTACGTCAGCGCCACGGCTATTTAATTCGCTGGCAATAGCTATTCCCATTTTACCTGATGAATTATTACCAATAAACCGCACAGGGTCGATCTGTTCATAGGTAGGACCGGCAGTAACCATCGCCCTCTTACCCTTTAATGGCAGGTCAGATTGAAAAAAATGATTCAGCCAGTTTACAATTGATTCAGGTTCAGCCATCCTGCCCTCACCATTTAAACCACTGGCCAATTCACCCGATTCAACCGGTATGATATAATTTCCAAAAGAAGAAACCTGTTGAAGATTGTTCTTTGTGGATGGATGCTGCCACATGTCTTCGTCCATGGCGGGGGCTACCACCACCTTACAGGTTGCTGAAAGATAAACGGCCGTTAACAGGTTATCACAGATACCTGCGGCCATTTTAGCAAGCGTATTACAACTAAGCGGCGCTACCAGCATTATATCCGCCCACCTTCCCATCATTACGTGATTTGACCATGAATCATTGTTGGTAAGATCAGCCAAAACCGGGTTCCTTGATAGCGTGGAAAGCGTTAAAGCAGAAACAAATTCTTTTGCCGCCGGCGTCATAACAATTTTCACCTCGGCTCCGGATTTAATTAATAACCTCACAAGTACCGCGGCTTTGTATGCTGCAATACTGCCGGTTATTCCTAACAATATTTTTTTACCTTTCAACATAAAAAACGACGGATCAAACCGTCGTTAAAAATATGATTTCTTCTTCAAAATTATTGCTGATTGTACCGTAAAGCTTAACTGAATAAATCTTCTTCATTTTTACGGAAATAAATTTTATCTTCCATAAATTCCTGCGATGCCAGTAAAGCTGGATTAGGCATGCGCTCGTATGCTTTGGATATTTCTATTTGCTCCTTATTTTCATGAATTTCCTCTAAACTATCCGTATGACTTGCAAACTCTTCCAGTTTATTATGCAATTCCTCCTTAATAGTGATATTAATCTGGTTGGCCCTCTTTGCAATAATAGCAATAGATTCATACAAATTACCGGTTTTCTCTTTCAGGTCAAAAAGATTTTTTGGCTCTACTACATTGCTCGTACTAGAGCTTAGTTGTCGTCTTATTTTGCTCATTTTGTATTTCTTTAATGTTATTTTGACTTAAATTACTTAGTTCCTTAGCCTCCCCCAATAATCCACTTTCAGGAAAACGGTCAACAAAATCCTGGTATTCACTTACTACTTTTTCAAAACGCTCTGTCTGCTTTTCAACCACGCTTAATTTGGCAAATCTATAATAAGATTTGATTGTGTTTAATTTATACCGGTCCCCTTCTTTTGATTCAGGATAGTTATTCAATAAACTTCCATAGGCAATAGCCGCCGCCCGGTACTGTCCCACCTTAAAATAAAGCTCCGCAGCTCTCAGTTCTTTCATTTCCAACCTTTCCCTGCATTTATCAATAATTGCAGTGGCCTCGGCAATCCTTTGTGAACCCGGATGCGTATTAATAAAAGACTGCATTACACCAATAGATTTAGCAGTATTGGTCTGGTCAAGATCCACTTTTGGCACCTGCTTATAAAAACATAAAGCGTGCATAAAATCTACTTCTTCCGCTTTACTACTGTTGGGGAAAACCTCTAAAAATCCTTTAAAAAAATTCTCAGCATCCCTGTAATTTTTCAAATAATAAAAACAATAGGCATCTTTATAATACAATTCTTCAAACTTATCAGTTCCTTTAAAAACAGGGTAGAGTTCTTCATACAGCAATTGAGCCTGGCGATATTTTTTCTCTTCAAAAAATTTATCCGCCATACTCAATTTATACGCAATATCTTTACTCTTCATGATCTTGCTGTATTTATTGCAAGATGAAAATGCAAAGAAAATGGTAACCGCTAAAACTGACAGTGTTAAAAATCTCATAGAAGATTGCAAAATTAATGATTTTCATTCAAATATCTCCCCAAATTGTCAAATGGCAAAAAAGAACTCGTTAAGGTTTTCAGAATTCCCCGACCATCTTTTCTAAATATTCCTCCCGGTTTTTTAAAAAATCAGCCATCCCGATCTGCCTCATTCGTCTATTTTATTTAATGCCAGGAGATATTTATGAAAAAGTATGCCTGGATCTCAGATTCAATAGTGGTCTTCTCATCAGCCTGGAGGCATTCTAAGGGAGAGGTGATATAAGTAAAAAGCCCTCCCGGAAGCGGGAAGGCTATCATTGATCAGAAAAGAAAACTTAATTTGATTTGATATCGATCGTATTAACATCACCGCCACCAATAATCTTATCCGCAATGATTCTATCGGCACTTATACCTAAAGTTTCTACCAGGTAATTCTTAATGGCATCTAACTTTTTGTCCGCCAAAGATTGAAGAACTTTTGAAGCACCGGGATAGGCAGTAATTGTTATCGAACAATTAGGACTATTTTTTAATTTTGACGCTACTGTAACCAGCATTGACTTTACATCTTTATTTAACTTGTTACCTTTCATTGAAAGACTGGGGTAATCAGCAGGACAATCTGGCTTTAATACTAATTTCGCAAGCGAATCTTTTATTTCGGTGCAGCAAGCCGCTTCAGGGCATTTACCAACACCGGAAGCATCAACGGGTTGACATTCTGAAGGTGTGATCAATTGTTTATCCTTACAATCCGGCACTCCGTCACCATCCGTATCTTTAGTTACCCCATGGGCATCAACTGGACAGCCCGCAGGAGTATTTGGCTCCCTGTCCAACTGGTCAGTTACACCATCACCATCTGTATCATCTAATATTGTTTTTGGTAATTTCATATGCCTTGGATTGTTCAGTTCACTATAGACATAGTCCAAAGGATTTAACCACCACAATGGTTCCACAGATTTTGCACCTACATTGAAATTAATACCTATCGACAAAAAGTTCCACGAATCGAAATCGCGTGTTTGAACAGCATCACCCACGGGATGTTCCTGCCATTGCGAACCATCCAGTAGATCTGTTTTAACAAAAGTATGACGATCTTCTAAAGCCAGGTTAATTCTATTACTTAATTTAACAGCAATGCCCACTAATGCCGTTCCTGATGGCTTCAACGTATTGCTGCCTACTTTTGGACGACGCGTACCTTCATCCTGGGCGGGCGTTTCATAGGTCTTATCCATCTTGTTCCTCAATTCTTTCAGCACATCCTTCCGGTTTTTGTAAACACCGGACGCCGAAACCTGGCTTTGAAACAAAGCCGCATAGGTGGAACCGCTGGCATCAAGTGCGTTAACCTTTGTGTTATACAATGTAAAACCAATACCTGCACCACCATATAAGGCAAATCCGGTTCTTTGTTTGTGGAAGCGGATGTTATTCAGTGTAATAATACCTTCCAGGGAAAGGTCCTGCACTTTGGCTTTGTAATTTTGAAATATTGGTTGCACTGCTCCCCCATTCATGGACGTTATCACGCCATTGGAACCCCTGATGATCGGATTATAACCCGTACTGCCTAAATTACCACCATTCACCGAGGAAAGCCAGGCCTTATTTTTTTGATAATTTTGAGATGCATTCCAGTTCATGCCTTTTGCGGTTCCGGCTACATATTGCAACCTTAATGAAAATACATAGCCCAATGCTTTTCTAATATGCGCTTCGAAACCAAATAGCGGAATTCTTGCCGGAATATCACCACTTATAGCAACAGACCCGGGTGAAGCGCCTATTTCCCACATATTACGTGGTATTGCAGGGAAATTATACCCATTGTTCCAAAACTCGTTCTGCTGTGGTATCCGCTTGGAAGATATTACTGAAGAGTCGAAGACACTATAGCCCCCGCCTTCCTGGGCAATCGCTGCAGACCCCAAAAGGATTAGAAACCCTGATATTAATGTATACTTATTACTTACCATATTATTAGATTATTTAATTACTGAATCTATGGGTTAAATTATTTGTAAAAATATAGATTGAGAATTAATAATCAAACTATTTTGTTGATAATTAAGGGTATAACTGTGATTATAAAGTAATTAACTAAAATACCGGGTTCGCAAATATTACAATAAGCTGAACATGATTAAAATTCTGTTTTAATGAATTTTCATGACAAAACAGCTACTTTCAAAAATAATTACTTTGAAGCCGTTGTATACTGCATTATATTGCTTTTTTTTGCGAATGGATTTTGTAAATAACATTATAGGTGAAGAACTAAAAATTTTTGAAAAAAAATTTACCGATGCCGTAAAAAGCCAGACTCCCTTGCTTGACCGGATAATGAAATATATTATCAAGCGGAAAGGAAAGCAACTTAGGCCGATGTTTGTTTTCTTAAGTGCAAAATTACAGGCACCCATAAACGAAAGTACCTACCGTGCCGCAGCCCTCGTAGAAATCTTACATACCGCTACACTGGTGCATGATGACGTGGTAGATGAATCCCTGGAAAGAAGGGGCTTTTTTTCAATTAATGCTATTTGGAAAAATAAGATCGCGGTCCTGGTGGGAGATTATTTATTGTCAAAGGGCCTGTTACTATCTACCACCCACAATGACTTTGAACACCTTCACATTTTATCTGAAGCTGTTAACCAGATGAGTGAAGGGGAATTAATGCAGATTGAAAAAGCCCGCAATCTTAATCTAAAGGAAGATATTTATTTTGAAATAATCCGAAACAAAACAGCTTCACTCCTTTCTTCCGCCTGTGCGGTTGGAGCATGGAGTACCAGCAAGGACCGAGCAATTACTGATAAAATGAAATTGTTTGGCGAGAAAGTAGGTATTGCTTTCCAGATAAAAGACGATCTTTTTGATTATGGTAAAGAAGATGTTGGTAAGCCCACAGGGAATGATATCAGGGAAAAAAAATTAACGCTCCCATTGATCTTTACATTGAACACAGTGGACGCTGCCACCAGGAGGAAATTGATCTATATCATAAAAAATGAAAACAAAGATCATGAAAAGGTTAAATTTGTGATCGATACTGTTGTAAAAACAGGAGGTATCACATATGCCGCTGAAAAGATGAATAGCTATAGAAATGAAGCATTGTCAATTCTGCATGAATTTGCTGATAATGAAGTACGAAGGGCATTGGAAGAACTGGTCAGGTATACAACCGACAGGAAGTATTGATCTCCCTGTCAATGATGATCGGCTGATAGTGGCTCGGTGAGCAATGCAAAAAATTATTACCCTGATGAATAAACGCTGGAACATATTAACGGCCGATATAAGTAAAGAAGCGGCACTGCATGAGTCGCTGAAAATAAACAGGACAATATGTAAAATTTTGGTTCAGCGGGGTATTGATGATTTTTTTAAGGCCAGGGCTTTCTTCCGCCCGCAATTGGCTGACCTGCATGATCCTTTTTTAATGAAGGATATGGGTAAAGCAGTCAACAGGATCATAACCGCTGTCAATAATAAGGAGAAAATATTGGTGTTTGGAGATTATGATGTGGATGGTACCACGGCTGTAGCATGCATGTACCGGTTTCTTCGCAAAATCTATAGCGATCTCCTGGTGGATTTTTATATACCACACCGTTATAGGGAGGGTTACGGGGTAAGCAAAGCAGGTATCGACTTTGCCGCCGATAATAATTTTAAACTGGTCATATCCTTAGACTGCGGTATAAAGTCGGTCGAATTAATCGGGTATGCCTGTACACTGGGGATTGATTTTATTATTTGCGACCATCACTTACCCGATGAATTATTACCAGCGGCCATCGCTATTCTTAATCCAAAACAATCAGGTTGTAATTACCCATACAAAGAGTTGTGCGGTTGTGGCGTAGGATTTAAGTTAATAACAGCACTGGCACAACAATTTAATATTAATGAAGAATTTTATTTCTGTTATCTTGATCTGGTTGCTACAGCTATTGCAGCCGACATTGTACCGATGACCGGGGAAAACAGGATATTGGCGTATTATGGGCTTCAGCAAATTAATACCAATCCCTCCGCAGGAATAAAAGCCCTGATAAAATTGGCGGGTATACAAAAACAATTAAATATTAATAATGTGGTTTTTGTAATTGCACCCAGGGTAAATGCCGCCGGACGGATGGATGATGCCAAAAAAGCGGTTCTGTTATTTATAGAAAAAGACCCAGTAAAAGCCCTGGCTTACGCAGAATTGCTGCACAATGATAATAGCGATCGCAAAGAGGCGGACAGCAGTATTACGGAGGAGGCATTGGCTGTAATTGATAATAATGAGATCCTCGTAAAAAGAAAATCAACGGTCGTTTATAAAGAGCATTGGCACAAAGGGGTAGTAGGAATAGTAGCAAGTCGCTTAACAGAAAAATATTACAGGCCCACGGTAGTGCTTACCCGCTATGGAGACATAGTGACAGGTAGTGCGAGAAGTGTAGTCGGTTTTAATTTATATGAAGCGGTACATGCCTGCCGGGAATATTTATTGGGATACGGTGGACACTTCGCAGCGGCGGGGCTCTCTATGTTGCCCTGTAATGTGGAAGCTTTTGCGAAGAAGTTTGAAGAAGAAGTGGCGGCAACAATACCCGATCATCTATTGATACCTGAAATTATCATAGAGAGTAATATTACCTTCACAACAATCAATGCCGCTTTCTATAATATACTTTGCCAGATGGAACCCTTTGGGCCGGGTAATCTTCGGCCGGTTTTTGTAGCCACCAATGTGATGGATACCGGGTTTTCTAAAATTGTAAAAGATCTGCATATTCGTTTTGTAGTGAAGCAGCAACTTAAAACTTTTACCGGCATCGGCTTTAATATGGCAGAAAAATTCTCACTAATGGAAATGAAAAAGCCCCTGGATATTGTTTTTACTATAGATGAAAATGAATGGAACGGAGAAACCAGCCTGCAATTAAAAGTTATCGATATGAGATTGTCGGCACCCGATATTTTAGGTTAAAATAAAATATGAATGGTCAATTGTTCAATATTTCACCGTTGAACATTCACCATTCACCATTCGCAAATTTTACCGCCACCTTATTAATATAATGACCCGGTATCTTTTAAACCCTCAAAATTGAATATATTCCCCTACATACGGTACTTTTTTTATCTCGGATTAAACTGGAACTGGAAGATCGCTTGTCATATTTTATCACACGAAATAAAAGGAGAAAGAAAATATGGAATACACACAACGGGTTCTGATGAGTTAAAAAAAACTGAAGCCAGAGGAGTGGATATTTCTCACGCAACTGTGTACATGCCCGCAAACTATTTATTGCTTGAAGAAATTTTCACAAAACTACCCGTTGGTCAGCGAAAACATTTTTTAGACATAGGATGTGGAAAGGGAAGAGCGCTTTGTGTTGCAGTCCACTACGGATATAATAATGTAACAGGTATTGACTTTTCTATCGAATTCTGTGCCAGAGCTGAAGAGAACCTGATCCGTACAAAAAAAACATTCCCCTCATTAAATTTTTCTCTGATCATTGAAAATGCCTCAACGGTCGCTATACCGGCAGATACAGATTGTATTTTTTTCTTCAACCCCTTTGACCAGTTTATTATGAGTAGGGTGGCAAAAAATATCCTGGATAGTTATAAAAAGAATCCCCGCAATATTTATATCGTTTATCTGAATCCTTTGTACAAAAATGAGTTGCTTCATATGGGTTTTAAGGAAATTTATTATACCCGCAGGATGAAGTATATGGAAGCTGTCATTTTACAGAAAACACCCCCAAACCCGGTCGGATAGCGCCCAGCCATACAAACGATCCAATTTAAACAAGGGTAGTAAGGGGAAATGTGATGTGCAAAATTTTAAAATTACTGAACAATATTTGTTGAGCGTATTCTATGCAAACACCTGTACAGATTTCACCAGCTGATCAATTCTGTCAGTACTATCAGGCATCCAGTATCCAGTGTACGTGCCCATTGCCCATTACCTATTGCCCATTGCCTATTGCCCATTGCCCATTACCCATTGCCTATTCCCCATTGCCCGTTTCCCATTCTCCATCAATACCCTATCCCATCAACTCAACACTCCTGTTTATAAAATTAGTCAGGGTATTCCCTTTT